>NZ_JARWQD010000277.1 GCF_029869545.1 Nocardia wallacei
CGTCCTACCGCGCGCTGAACGACTTTTTTTTTCGCGACGTGGGCCGGCCGGGCTTGCCCGCCCCGCGCCGGCCCGGTTCGTGCCATCGGGGCCCCACCATCCGAGGACCCCAGGCAGGTTTGCGACGAGTGATTGACGAGCTACAGTATCGAACACTAGTTCGACTCGAAGTCAGTCGAGTGGGCGCCGGGAGGTGTGGCCGTGGTTGTGATGATTGATCCGCAGGATTTCGTGGGTCTGTCGCGAGCCGATCGCGACCGGGCGGTGCAGCGCAAGCTGGCTGCGGTGCCGGGCCATCACACCCGCGATAGCGGGTCAGCGGTTAAGTCCCTGCCGCGGATCGATGGGCTACTGCCGGTGCCACCGCCGTTGGCGGATATTTTGCCGGATGGTGGGATTCGGCGGGGAACGGTGACGTCGTATTCCGGTGTGGCTGGTCCTTTGGCTGGGATTGTTGCCGCGGTGACGGCGGCGGGCGGGAATGTCGCGTTGAGCGGTGTGCCGCAGCTCAATCCGTACGCGGTGGTGGAAATGTCGGGAGACTTGGACCGGATGTATTTCGTACCGGATCCGGGAGATGATCATGCCGAGGTTCTGGGCGTGTTGGTCGACGGTTTCAGTCTTGTGGTGGCGGGCGCGCGAGGCCTGGCGCTGCCGCCGTCGCGGTCGAGCGCCATCGCGGCGCGTGCGCGAGCCAGTGGCTGTTCGGTGATTCTGACGGGTGGGATCCGTTGGCAGGGGTCGGGTTTGCGTATCGTCACACGCGTGGTCGGCTATGAGGGCATCGGTCGCGGGTACGGGAGGATCACCAAACTGCGGTTCAAGATTCGCGCGCAGGGCGCTGGGCAGGTGCGGTCCGGTGTGGTCGAACACAGTCCCGCCGGCGGCGGCGTCGAATGGACCGCGGCAGCGGTCGCTCCCGTAGAGCAGCTGCAGACGGGGACGCGATGACGCGCGGGCCGGATAACAGGGGACGCGAAGGTGGCTATGGCGCATGTCGCTGGGTCGATCCCCCGATCGGTGTGTGGGTGTTCGTATCACGTTTGTGGGCTCCCCGGACAGTGCGCCGAGGATCGGACGCGCCCGTGCGGGCTAGGAGTCAGGGGCTGTGCCTCGACGACGAGCCCGGCCGCTTGGTGGAGTTGCATGTGACGGTGACGGGAGACATCGTGTCGCGTGTACATTTCGCGCCGTTGATCGAACAGCAGCGAAGCGCAGAGGTCATGTTGCTGCCGTGGGGCACTTTCGCACCAGCGAGCGAGACGGACACCATCCGGTTGCGGGAACTGGTACTCGAATTCGATCTGGGCTACGAGCTAACGTCCTGACGGTGGCACGTGCAGTCACGGCCGATAAGCGGCATCCGCGCGACATCGTCGGGAATTGCGCAACGCTCGTCAGTCGACCAGCGGCGCCGATGAAACCGGCTCTAAATGCCTGCTCGTCGTGCGAATTCCTGCAGGCCGGGGAGGTCGGTCGACCGTGGGTGCTGCAGGAGGCCTGCGGTGATTTGCTGAATGGGTTTGCGGTAACGGATTTCGTCCGGTGCGGCTCGCTCGGCGGCGAGCATGGCCCGGTAGCAGCGTTCGGGTTTGCCCCATTCGTAGAGGGCGCGGGCGATGTCGGACCAGTAGCGGGCGCGCCGTTCGGCGTGTCCGATGGCGGCCGGGTCGATCCTGCGTGCCTGTTCGATTGCTGTGCCGTAGTCGCCGAGGACGCGGGCGATGCTGATCCGGTACAAGTCTACGGCGGTCGGCCCGAATCCCGCGCGTACGCCCAGGGTGGGTGTCTCGAATCGGTTGGCGGTGTCGCTGGCCTCGCCGATCAGGGTGCTGGCGGTGTCGCGGTGTCCGTCGACGGCGGCGGTGTAGGCCGCGGTGGTCAGCAGGGTTCCGTAGGCGGTGAGGTACTGCGGCCCGCGGTGGAGGTCGGGCTGAAGCGATGCGGCGGTGTCAAGGATGAGTCGTTGGGCGGTTTCGCGGTGGCCGGTGCGGCGTAGCACGATCGACCATGCGCGGTGTGCGGCGGCGTGGGTGAGGGGATCGTCGCTGCTCAGCGCGGTCTGCATCGCGCGGTCGGCGGTTGTCCACGCCAATTGGTCGTTCCCCAGCTTGACCGTCAGCCGGGACGCCAGAACATAAACCTGGGCGAGCAGGGCATTCGCAGCGGCGACACCGTCACCGGCCTGCAGTGTCTCGCGGGTGGTCCGCGCGGCCGCCAGCAGCGCAGGAATACGTGCAGCCGTGTCGATATATCGTCCGCAGTCGAATTCTGCACACGCCGTGGCTAATTCGTGGTGGATCTGTGGAAGTGGGACAGGGATTCCGTGCACGGGTATGAGTAGGGCGCGTTGCAGCGCGGCGAGGGGGTCGGTCGCGGCGGTGGTGTGTGGTGCGGGTGAGCCGAGGACGGCGGCAGCGCCGGCCAGGCTGGTCAGTCCGGTCAGCAGCGTGCGACGACGCATAGGCTCGGTCTCCTCGTCCGGCGCTGAGATGATGCCGACGATAGCGGCGGGCCTGGGCGACCGCACCGTTTGTGCCGGGGTGTCGGCCAATCCGAACAGCCGCGGCGGCACTCCTAATGCGTCGGCGAGGCTGCGCAGGACTCGGACGTCGCTGAGGGGTTGTCGGCCGCGTTCGAGCCGGGACAGCGTTGATATCGAGTAGTTGGTGCGCGCGGCTAAGGCGGCAAGGGTGATGTTGTTCGCGCGTCGGACTGCGCGCACGACCGCTCCGTAGTCACCGGTTGCGGCAGCGGCGCGGACGGCGGCGGTGTCCCAGATCGCGGGGGCCTGGTCCATACCGGTGTCCCTTGCTCAGGCCGGGATATCGAGCGTATCGACCCGAACAGCAATGGCGCCAGCCGATTTGCGCAACCCGCAACACGGTGCCGGACTGTGCAATGGCGATGGTGCGTGCGGCCGGGGCGGGCGTGTCCTGGAAGGACCGCGTCAGCTTATCCCGTTCCTGGCGCGGCGGAGGGACACCATGAGCATCTTCACGACACGATCACCGGCGTCGGCGACAGCGACCGTCCGGGAGATGACCGCCGCCGAACTCGACCGGGCGGGCCTGCTGCACGCCGACGAAAGGGTGCGGATCAGCAGGTTCGCGGTTTTCACCCCTGGAGACGAACTGGGCACGTTGCGGCCTGTCGTGCTCGGCCGGGGCGCGGTCGTTTCCGCGTGCGCGGTCGTGCACGGCGGTACCACCCTCGCGCCCGGTGCCCGGGTGGAGGAACACGCGGTCGTCGGCAAGCCCGAGCACGGGTACGCGGTCGGCGAACTACGGTCCGGTATCGGTGGCGGCACGCTGATCGACGAGGGCGCCGTAATCCGTTCCGGCGCAATCGTGTACGCCGATGTCGTGGTCGGCAGCGGCACCGTGGTCGGCCACCACACGCTGCTACGCACCGCGGTCCGGGTCGGCGCCGACACCCAGCTCGGGCATTACCTGTGCGTGGAGCGCGCGACCCGCATCGGGCACGGTGTGCGGTGCTCGCCGGGCTCGCATATCACCAGTTCCACACAGGTGGACGACCGAGTGTTCCTGGGCGCGGGCGTGCGCACGATCAACGACAAGACACTGACATGGCGCGACCCGCACCGCGAACCGACCCTGGTCCCGCCACGCTTCGGCGCCGGCGCCAAGGTCGGTAGCGGGTCGGTGATCCTGGCCGGTGTCACGGTCGGTGCACACGCGCTGGTCGGCGCCGGATCACTCGTCACCCGCGACATCCCTGCCGGGACGCTGGCCTACGGGCACCCGGCCCGCGTGCACGGGGAGGCGCCATGAACCCGACCCTGCCCGAAGCGCTCGACACCTGGCTGACACCGTTGCGGGGCGTGGCTGACCCGGGTGGCCACCTGGACTGGGATCGCCTGAGCACCCTCGCCTGCGCGCTGGACGACAGGGTCGCGCGGCATCCGATCGGGCCCGACCTCGAGCCCGGGGCGCGACGCAGCGCGCGGTTGCGCGCGATCCGCGCCGAACTCGCGCGCGGCGGCGTGCTCGACACCGCCGGCCAGCCCGCGCTGTTCGCTGTGCTGGCGCAATTCCTGTGCGGCTACCGCGATATCGACCTGCGCGACGCCACCGGCCTCGGGCACGGCGCGCTCATCGCACGCCACGCCGGGCCAGCAATCCGGCGTCGGTGGATTCCGCGGCTGCTCGCCGGGGAACTGGCGGGGATCGCGATCACCGAACCACACGGCGGATCCAACCCGGCCGCTACCCGCACCTCCGCGACCACGACGACCGACGGCACCTGGCTGGTGACCGGCCGCAAGACCTGGATCAGCCGGCTGACCGAGGCCGCGGTCTTCGTGGTGTTCCTGCGCGACCCGCACGGCGAACTCGCCGCCGTCGTCGTCGACGCGACCACACCCGGGATGCACCGCCACGACATCCCGCCCGCCGGGCTGTCCGGATGGACATGGGGAATCCTGGATCTCGACCACGTGCCGGTGCAGCCGGCCCACGTCCTGCACGGGGAGGGAATGATGTTGCTGCGCCACCATTTCGCGCACTACAGGCCCCTGGTCGCGGCCACCGGGTTGGGTGGCGCGGCCGCCGTGTTCGACACCGTGCGCACAGCGCTCGGTGTCCGGCACGCGACCGGTGACATCGCACGGGTGCGGGATTCGGCGTTGATCACCATCGGCCGCGCGCACGCGCAGCTGACCACAGCCCTGCTCGGAACCATCACGGCCGCCGGTCTCGCCGATACCGGCCACCCGGACGCCGAGCGCTGGAGCGCAGAGATGAAGGCACACGGCATCGACATCGCCAACCAAGCCACAGCCGACCTGGCGGTCCTGGTGGGTGCGCCCGGATTCCGGGCCGACAGCCAGCTGGCCAAGGCTCGCCGGGACCTGGGCGGATTGCTGTACGCCGACGGCATCCACGACAGCCTCTTCCGAGCCGCCGGAAAACAGCACACGACCCAACCACGCACCACGGCGGTGACCACCGACGCGAGTGAGGCCGACTCGCTGCCGCTGTCGGCCTAACAGCAATGGATACCGGAGTGGTCAGGTGAGGCGGCGGCCCTGTTCACAGATCGCCGTCTCGCCGCTGCTCGCCGCGTCCAACGCGGCGACCAGCCGATCAAACAGCAACGGTTTCACCTTGCCACGGACCTGCGGCAACGTATACAAGCCCGCGGACCGTAACTCGGTACGAGCGAGGACGATCCCCCTCAGATCGGCGTCAGTGATCACGCCGCCGTCGAAGACAAAAACCACGCCCTCCGGCCGAGAGTCCTGCGGGCGAACATAATCCACCACCAGCAGCCGCCCCACACGCCGGTCCCAGCCCAACTCCTCCGCGACCTCACGCTTCGCCGTCGCCCACGGAGCCTCGTCCTGCTCCACAGAACCGCCAGGAATCTCCCAATTCGGTTTGTACGACGGCTCGACTAGCAACACCCTGTCGACATGATCGCGATACAACACCCCAGCGGCCATCCGCTTACGCGCCAACCCTGCGACGTACTGCTCAACGGGCAGAACATCGGCCGACGACTGTGTCCCAGCGCTATTCGACATGGTCACCTGTGACACCGTAACTGTGTCATCACGGCGGGTACCTGAAGGCTACGAGAACACGACATGGTCATCTCTGTTCGATTGAGGACAGGTGGAACAACTCGGTGCCCTGTCGGAACGGGCCACAGGAGGACTTGCGTGGAATGAGGATGAGCAGCAGCCAGGCCGACTCGGTACCGCCAACAGATGGGAGCAGGCCCAGATATGGAACTTGCTCGCTCGCACTCATGGGCGGCAGCTCGCTCACCGCGACCGCACCCGAGGGTGGCGAACACAAGGGCAGCTCTAACCTCTGGCACCGGACAGCGCCGACTCGACAGCTTCATCCGGAGTGGAGGCCGCGACGGCAGCGTCGACCGGCTGCCCGTCGGCATCGACGATGGTCCATCCACCTAGCGACACGACTGGCACGCCACCGCGCCGATTGGCCAACGCCAGCTCAGACAGCGTGCCCCACGATCCACCGACGACAATCACAGCGTCGGCCGACCAGATCAGGATGGCATTCCTGGCTTCGCCCATGTTGGTGTAGAGCACGGCGGACAGGCCGTCGCATATTCGCTCCGGATCGGTGTCGGGGCGGACACCGATCACAAGACCGCCGGCGGCTGAGGCTCCCCCGGCGACAGCGGCCATGACACCAGTTCCTCCGCCGCACAGGACCGTAGCGCCCGCCTCGGCGAGAAGCCTTCCGACTTCACGGGCGTTGGCCGTGTCTGCGGCGGTGCAGTTTCGGGGCCCGCAAACGGCGACTTGGATCGAGGGCAAAGGCAATGTCACTCCTTGGCCTGTTGCGCTGTGTATTGAGTGAATAGGCTAATTCGCTCCGGCAGTTCACGGGCCGTGCGAGCGGTGGCAGTGATGGCCGTAAGTTCATCCGCGGTTTTCATGACTCGCTCGACAATAGGAGTGGTGCGACGCTCCACCGGCAGCGCGAGCACATTGGTGACCCGATGAACTGCGGCGTCGAGGTCGCCGAGCCCGAGATGTGCTCGGGCAGCATCCAATTCGGCGGCGGCAACGAATTCGGGCGGGCTGGAATCGTCGAAGATGTTGAGCGCGGCTTCAGCCTGGACGAGCGCCAGTTGGCTGTGCTCGCGGCCACCCAGCGCCAAGTGAACCTCGGCAGCGTAATAGCGAGCTTTGCCGGGATCGAACCACATCACACCCGGTGCAGCTCCCGTCGATTGGACGCGTCCGAGCGCATCCATGGCGATGTCCAGCGCGGCTAACGCGCCTCGCTCGTCGGCTTGCGCTGCTCTCGCGCGAGCGAGTTGGCTCGCCAGCCGCAACCGGGTGGACGGGTCGGTCATTGCCGCCAGCCCGTTCTCGGCGTACTGGGCTGCCCGGCGGTAGTCCTGTGCCCAGTAAGCCAGGTTCGCCTGTACCCACCGTACGTACGCCCGAAGGTGCTGATCTTCGGCGAAATCGGCAGCGAGCCAAGCAGTTCGGGCGTGGGTATCTGCATCGTACGCACGCCCGAGGTCAACACAGGCATGTGCGAGGAGCGCACACACTTGACCCGCGATCAAGTACAGATCGGGAATGAATCGAGGCCGTTGGCGAGCGTCGATCATGTCGAAGACCTCACGGCGCGTCCGCGTAAGACTTGGAATCATTTCCAGCGGAGCCTTGACGAGGTAGTCGGCGGCGTAGTGGCGGACGTCGGCATGTAGCTGGTCGAGCACATTCTCGTCGACCCCGCCGGCACCGCGTTTGATCCAGCGTGCGGAGTCTTCCGTGGACATTGCTAGCTCCTGGTTCAACTGATCGAGCGCGGCCGGAACCGCTTCTGGTACTGCACCCCCGGGGTCCGGTGGCGACACAAGAGCGTCGAAAGCCAGTTTCCACACCCGTTGTGCGACGCGTTTGGCCGCAGGGCGCGCATCAGGTACGTCTCCGGCCATCCATCGGCGCAGCTGGCGCTCGGACAACGTGACGCGTTCCCGGCTTTGGCTGGCCACATGATTGAAGTAGACGCACCACTCCGCGAGGGTTCGGTCGCCGGACCGAACCAGGGCTTCGAGTACGGTGCGCGCCGCGGCGCTGTCCATAGTCATTCACCTCACGCTCTGCGTTGAAGCCACCGTAACCCGTCCACGCGCCACTATCAGGTGGTCAACGAGGCGAAGCCGAGAAGAGTCCAGCAAACGTCCGCGGAAAGTCCGGCCCGCGACCTTGCTACGTCCGCCCCTCCAACGTGAAGGTTGTCACAGCACGCACCGCCGGGCTGCGTTTGCCTACACCGCAGAACGCTCAGCTCATCTCGCCACAAGCGGACTACCAGGCCTGGGGTGATGGCCCGTCGTAGCCGCGGTGAGTGCATTCGAAGACATCGGAACTAGGGGTGACGGGTGCTCGATGTGCTGATGTGGGTGTTGATCGCCGCCACCTTTGGGGTGTTCGCCGTACTGGTTGTCCTGCTGTGGAAGCGCGACTACGAGCGGGCGAATCGCACCACCGGTCGGCAAGCTGCCCACTCCAAATGCGATAGCTCGGCGAACCGCACGCACGGGGACGAGTGTGGATGGACAAGGAAGCGCTGACGTTGATGACACGAGAGGCGAGCTGGGGTAGCCGGCTGCGCACTTATCGCAAGAACGTGCTGCAGGTTAATCAGCAACGGTTCGCTGAGGCCCTGAACGAGGCGGGTGCGAAGCTGGGACTCAAGTTGTTCTGCGATCAACAGCATGTATCGCGTTGGGAGCGCGGAACGGTCAGGCAGCCAGGCGACGAGTATGTCATGGTCCTGCGGGAGCTAGGTGCTCCCGTCCCGGAAACCACACGGGCAGATCAGCGTGCCGTATTCGATGCCGAGTTCGTGCCGTATCCCTCGCAGCCGAATGTCATTAGCGTGGACGATGTGGATCGCCGAAAGTTCCTTGCCGCTGTCGCAGCTGCGGCGACCGTCGGATCGACATCCGAGCTGGCTCCTTGGTTGCCTACGGCTGATTCCGGACCGATCCCGATCCCGGGCCGGGTCGGCATGGCAGATGTTGACTTCGTCCGGAGCGTCACGGCGGGACTTAGTGGGCTCGACCAACGCCACGGAGGCGGCGCTGTCATCGACTCCGCTTCGGGGCTTCTAGGATGGAGCCAGGGCCTGCTGGGCCACTGCGGCGATCCCGCGACGACGCTTTCAATGTCGGTGGCACTGGCTGATCTTGCACGGCTGACGGGCTGGGCTTACCACGACATCGGTGATCAAGCGCGTGCGAGAAGCTACCTCACTCTCGCGTTGTCGTACGCCCGGGGTGCCGGTGCGGACAGTCTCGCCGCTTCGATCCTGTACGTGTTGGGGCGGGTCAGCCTGGTTGAGCACCAACCGCGCGAAGCGCTGCGCATGTTCCAGCTGGGTCAAATGAGCGCTCAAGATGCGTCGAACGCTGGCGAATCCGCCCGGCTGTACTCCAATACGGCCTGGGCCCACGCCATGATGGGCAATCGACAGCAGATGCTCGACGCGCTCGCCAGGTCAGAACATGAAATCGGCCGAGCGAACACCACGGAACCCGACCCGTGGACTGCGGTCTTCTTCACCGCCGGTGAGCAGGCCGGACTGACATCGGTGATCTTCAACGAGCTGGCGCTCTCGACCGATGACCGGCGCATCGCCGAGGACTACACGGTGCAGGCGTTGGAACGGGCACTTTCCTCGTTGGCGGCAGCGAACAGTAGCCGCCCGATCCGAAGCGTGCTGTTCGACCACACCCTTGCCGCGGCCACTCGATTCCGGCTGGGTGACACCGCTGCGGCGGTCGCTTCTGCGGATTCCGCACTCAAGATGACGGGAGATGTACTCAGCGCCCGGGTCGTTAGCCGCCTGCGGACGATGACCGAATCAGCTCACCCCTTCCGCAAGCACCCAGACGTGCGCGAGATCTGTTATCAGGTGCAGCAAATGGCCTTGCCCGCACCGAACGCATTGACGAGTTAGTGCCCAGCGGTGCCGCTGGCGCTCGAACTAGGATGACCGGGTGGCGACGAGTCTATCGCCGCGTCGCGCAGCAGAGCTGCACGCGGCAGTGGTGGAATCCTGTGGCCGGATGGGCGTGGACCCTTCTGGGGCACAGCTGATCAAGTACACCGTCAATGCCGTGTATGCACTCAATGCGCCGATTGTTGTCAGGGTCGGGTCCGGCGACGTCGGCCATTTCCGCGGACAACGCCTGGTCGAAGTTGCCCGCTGGCTGACTGAGCAAGACGCACCAACGATCCGGCTCGTAGAGGGAGATCAGCCAGTCTGCATCGACGGGTTCACCGTCACGTTTTGGCACAAGGCTCACGCTCGAAACAACTGGAGCGCTCAGCATCTGGTTGCTCCGTTGCACGCACTTCACCGATTGGCTCCGGGCGGGTCGGCGTTGCCAGCGTGGGATCCGTTCGAAACCGCCCGCCGCCGATTGGCGGGCGCGGACGCCGGAATCGCAGAGGATGATCTCCGCTGGTTGCACGCCGAATGGCAGGCCGCGGAGCAGGACTACGCCGCCGCGCGGTCCACGATGCACATGGGGGTCATTCACGGTGACCCGCACACCGGCAATCTGTTGCTGGACGAGCGCGGACGCATCGTGTTGTGCGATCTAGACGAAACCGGGATCGGCCCGCTGGCATGGGATTTGGTGCCGCAGGCGGTGGGCGCTGCGCGGTTTGATCGCGCCGACTTCTATCGCCAGTTCGTCAACGCCTACGGGTCCGATGTGCGGGACCTTCCGGAGTGGCCGGTCCTGGCTCGCATCCGTGAACTGATCATGGTCACCAGCGTTCTACCCGACCTTGGGCACCGTCCGGAAACCGCCGCCGAGCACGCACATAGGCTTGCTTCGCTGCGGTCGGGTGATACCTCGGTGATCTGGCACTTATATCGCTGAAACCGTCCAGTTTCGGACTACCGTAATGGTCAGCTGGAGGTACTCGTGGTGTATTGCGAACCATCGCGTTGCCGTATTTGACGTATTTTCATGCCGTTGAGGTATTAGGCGTATCGGGGCTTGACTCGGTACATGATCGCAGGTCATCGCGTTGAGCCGCTTCGGGCCGCTGCCGAGCCCTGCTGCCGAATTTGCCACCACGCTCTCAATAGTCCGGCACTCATGGCAGACGATGCCGTCGTCCGTGGCTGGACCGGGCACTAGGGGGCGGGATGAATCCGCGACCGTTGCTGCTGGGGTATTTCCGCGAGGATTGGGTGCTCGACGCTGCCGATACGGAGCGCCAACTCGCTGCATTTGCCTTCGACGAGGGTTTCTGTTTTGAACGGGCATATCGCGACGCCGGTACATCAACGGGGTCGTTGTGGGTGCTCGCGAACGAGCTGGATCGTGGCGACATCCGCGATGTGGCGGTTCCGTCGCGGTTGCACCTGGATGGGGCGCCGGGGCCGAAGCGGGTGGTGTGCCGGTTGTGGGAGATGGATCCCGCGGTGCGGCTGTGGTCGCTGGAGCCGGGGGAGGGCCAGGTCGTGTTGCGTCGGCGCGAGCGGGGTGCCGCACGCTCGCGCCGGTATGTGACGGAGCTGGACGCGTTTCGGTGCCCGGTATCGGATACGGGTCGCGCGCTGGCGCGGCTGCATGTGCACGAGTGCCTGGCGCGGGCAGGTCTGCGCGACATGGCGACCGCGGTGGACACCGTAGTGACGGCGTTCGTCGACGAAGCGGTGGCCGCCGCGCGACGGCGCACGTCGCGGGAGTACCCGATCTACACCCGCACCACGGAGGCGCTGCACAAGCTGGGCAGCGAGGCAATCGGCGACATGTGGGTCCGCCTGCTGATCAACGTCGCCGACCAGCTGGTGGTCGAGGTTGTCGAGTCTCGTGAACACGATCGCGACGGCCTCCCGATGGCTGTCGTGCCGCTGGGCGACTGGTACGGGCGAATTCGTCCGCGTGAGGGCGGAACGCTGAGCTGGTGCGCGCTGCCGTTGACGGCGGCGTGGACGGAGATGGCCGCCGCGGTGCGGGCCCACCACAACGTCGTCGCCGGAGGTGCATGGTGAGGGCGTACGCGATTGTGCGCGAAGACATCTCGAAGGACGCGACCGACGCGCATGTCACCCGGCTCCGCGAGCTGGCGGCCGCGTGGCACTGGAATCTCCGCGGTGTGCTGGTGGCGTCCGACGATTCCCATTACGGGCTGCTACTGGCGACATTCAGAGATTCCCAGATCGCGAAGTTGCTGGTGCCGTCGGTCGTACACGTGACCGGGTGGCTGGAGCTGATTCGGTGTCATGTCGATGTGGAGACGCTGGAGCCGCGAATGCAGTGGCCCCGGCTACCGGCCCCGCAAGCGGAAGCTGCGGCCGGGTGAGCCGGGGTGGACGCGATGAAATGCCATGTGACCGTGGAGTTCCCGACCGATCAGCTGCCGATCGTCGTGGAGTACCAGGCCGAGCAGGAGGCGGCGCGGCATTTCGCGGAAAAGATGGCGCAATCCCAGCACGTCGCGCACGTATCCATCGACAACGACCTGTCTCCGGGCCTGCCGGATATGCCGTGTGAACGCCTATGGACGTGAACCGTGGCCGGCCAACCGAATGTGCTTGAGTCCCTGCCCATTTCGACAACTCTTATCGAGGACGCAATGACTATCTCTGCAGTACTACCCGCGCCCGACACCGTCTACGGGGATTTGACGGACTTCGCCATCGCGGAGGCCTTGGCGGTCATTGAGGAGCGCCGCCAGCGGCAGGAGTTGTACGAGCGGTTGTACGGGCCGACCGAGTATGACCCGCGGACGCACGCGCTGACGATCCTGCCGTATCAGGTCCGCGCGATCATGACGCCCGCTGCGCTCGGCGAATCGATGCTTGAGACGCTGGGCGGGCGGCGGTTGCCGATTTACACCGTCGCCGGTCGCGGCAATCCGCTCCGGTGGGTGTTCCTCACGCAACCGCCAACTGCCGACGACGATCTCGTTCAGCTCGCCAGGGAGATTCTCATGGTGCCCGCCACCGCGCTGGGCCCCGGCGGGGAGCTGGCGCTGCCGACGCCGGGCGATGACCGCCGGGTGTGGAAGTTCGGCGTGCCGGACAGGAGCACCGAGCCTCCGGCGTACGCGGAGGCCGTCCGCGCTGCGACGGGGGGACGGCGTGCCTGATTGCGGACTGCTGGGCGGTAACCAATTGGACAGAGCGACCTACTATTGGGGATCTGACCTGGCATATGACCCGGATGATCTGGTGTCGCTGCCCATCGCCGCGCGGCTGTGTCCGCGGTTGGTTGTGGTCACGTCCGACGAGACGCACGGGCGCCGGGCTCGGTTGGCGCGGCACATGCTCGACCTGATGGACCTGCCGGACGTGCCGGTGGTCCAGGGTGTGGACCTGGGTGGGCATCACCGATTCCTGCTCGACGACGAGCTGCCCGCGAGGAATGGCCGATCATTCCCTGAGATCGATGAGCTTGTGGGGATGCTCGAGGACGCGGTCGCGGCGGGTCCGGTGGTGTGGGTCGGGCAAGGGCCGATGAGTGAGCTTGCGGCGGCGCTGGTTCGGGCGCCGCATCTGGCCGAATCGATCCGGGTCACGCAGATGGGGACCTGGCTCGACCACTACCGCAACAAGTCCCGCGCGTCACATAACATAGACACTGATCAGAAGGCCGCGAACATCGCGCTGCGCCTGGCACACCAACCACAGCTGGTGCTGTCGGACCACACGAACGTCGACGAGATCGCGATCGGGCCGGACTCGATCCTGTACAAGTGGCTGACCGCGCCGGGTGCGCCGGCGTGGGCGCAGCTGGTGGGCGCGAACATGACCGCGTGGTGGGCGTGGCAGCGCAAGCGGAACGCGCCCGCGCTGACCCGGATGCATGATCCGCTGACGCTGAGCGCGGCACTGGATCTGTCGTTCGTGACCTTCCAGCCGCAGCGGATCCGCATGATCGCCGACGGCCGAATCCATCGCGACCCGCACGGCCGCGAGGTATTGGTCAGCACCGGTGTTGCGTACGGCGAGTTCGACGACTGGTTGCACGAGATGGTGTGTGTCGCATGACCGGCCGGATCGCCTGTCACCCGCACATCATCGACGCGTGGGCCGGGATCGAGGACGCGATCAGGCCTCTGTCGTGCGAGGACATCGATGCCGCCGCGCTGCCACGGTCGGTTCCCGGTCGCGTGGTGCTGGCGCGAGAGCATAAGCAGCACAGCGGATCTGTCCGCGCCCGCGGCGCGCTGTGGTTCGTGCGCGCGAAGCGGGAGGCCGGTGCGCTGCCCGCGGTGGGGATCGCGGTGGCGGCGGGGACGGAGTCGGCGGCCGCGGCGTGGGCGTGGGCTGCGCGGAGCGAGAACGTTTCGGCGACGCTGTTCGTGCCGCGGCTGGACGCGGCGACTGTGCGGGAGTTGCGGGGCGGGCCGGTGACGGTGGAGGTGGTGACCGACGGTGATCCCGCCGCCTGCCGCGACACCTTCGCGCGCGAGGTCGGGGCGATGACAGCGAGCCCGGAGGATCCGCTGCTCGCCGCCGGAGCGGGCACCTGGGTACTGGCCATGACGAGCCTGGTGTGGGATCTGGCCACCGTGATGATCCCGGCTGTCGACGACGCGGACGAGGGACTGCTTTTGGGCACGGTCGCGGCCGCGCACCACTACGGGATCAAAACCGTGGTCGTCGCCGTGGACGGCACACCGATACCCGCTGCGGCGCAACAGGTCCTGTCCGGCGCGGAGTTTCCGGGGATGGTGCCCGATGGGCACCGGGGTGAGCCTCGAGGTGGTGACGGTGTCGGCGGCCGACGTCGGCACCGCCGCGTGGATGCTGCGGCAGCGCGGCCGCCAGGTCACGGCCGAGGGCGCGGTGGCGTGGGCGGCGCTGACCACCGACAGAGACCAGCCGCGCCGTCGTTACCGGCCCGACCACAACGAGACGGTGACCGTGCTGTTGGCCGGGCCGCCGTCGCAGGCGGATGCGCGGGATCCGGTGAATCCGTTTCGGCCGCAACCGAAATCGGCCACGCCCGGCGCGGACACGGGCCGCTGACAGGCCTGCGGGCAGCAATCCATGCGAGGTGACAGGAAGGAACGAAAGCAGCGATGGCGACGGGCGTTGTGAAGTGGTTCGACGAGGAGAAGGGATTCGGGTTCATCGCCCAACACGATCCCGACGAACCTGATCTCTTCGTGCATTACTCCGGCATCGCCGAAGGATATGGACGTCGGATGCTGGTCGAGGGCCAGCAGGTCGAATTCGACATCGACCGACGCCCGGCGAAAGGTCCGATGGCCGTTGACGTGCGGCCCGCCGCGAACGACAGCGGGCGCGACGAGCGGCAGGAACGCGGCCATGGCGGATGAGATGCCATCACAGCGGCGGGCGTCGTCGCAGGCAGGGAAGATGGGCTCTCGCACTGGCCGCAGCCTGGGCCACGCCGCTGCCACGACTGTGGCCGGAGCAGGTCGCCGCGGCCGTCGAGAGATGGCCTTTCGCCTGCGGCGAGCCCGGGCGAGTGCGCGGCGGGTGTTCGTGCTGCGGCACGCCGACGCTGATGAGCACACCTTGGTGGTCGGTGTGCATGTCGGGACCGCCGGGGTGTGCCGGCAGTGCGTCGACGCCAGCCCCGTGCTCGTGTACCGAGTGGGTGAGCCCTACGCGCCGTGGTGGCTGACCGTCGAAATCCAGTGCTGCTCAGCGGGCGGGCACAGCACGATGACGGCCCGCGCGAACCGCGGCGGGGTTCGTCCGGCCCGCCGCTCAGCACTGCAGGCGGTGAGTGGCTGGCAGCCGGACGAGCGGGCATTCGAGGTGTCCAGCCTCTTCGGTCGCCGACGGGCGTCATTGCTCGCGGCGGGAACCCTGGCGGGCCTGGACTGCCGGATCTGCCGCTTCCCGTGCAGCGTCACCGCGTACCGGCTGACGGCCGACAACGCTGTCCCGGCGTGGCTTCCCCCGATCGAACTGGACTGGTGCGACGTCTGCACCAAAGGCCGCATGGAAATCGACGTGGAGTACCGCCCGATCGAACCCGTGCTCGCACGGGCCGCCGGATCGGCCGCGCGAGGCGGAACCGTTACGGGCGCAACGCAATCAATGGTAGAGCGGGGCGAGGCGGGGAATCGAGGACGTTCGCGTGAACGCTGACGTATCGGATGTTCCGGCGCGGGCGATCCGCATGGGTGGTGACACCCGGGGCGGGGATCGGGTGATCGTCGATGTCGATCTCGGGTACTCACCGGATTCGGCGCTGGCGCTGGCGTTGGCGGTGTGCGGGCTGCCGGTGTCGCTGGTGGTGACCAGCGACGAACACGGCGGTGAGCGGGCGCGGCTGGCCCGGCACCTGCTGAATGCGCTGGGCCGCAGCAACATTCCGGTCGTGGCCGGCGCCGAGCTGCCGGGCGCGGCGCGGCGGTGGGTCTGCGACGGTATCGCGCCCACCTCGGCGCCGACGCCGGGGTCGCTGGTCGATGCGGTGCGGTGGGTGCTGCGCGGCCGGGCTCAGGTGCATTGGGTCGGGCTCGGCCCGATGTCCAACCTCGCCACGGTGCTGGCGGAGATTCCGGCCGCGGTGACGAAGATGCACGTGACCCAGACCGGCGGGCGACCGGATCCGACGCCGGTGGCTCCACCGGATCACCGTCTGGCCCTGGATCCGGCGGCCGCGGCCGCGGTGCTGCGGTCCGGGGTGGACATCACCTTCGTGCTGCCCGAACTGGCGCAGCGCGCGCACCTGGTCGACTTCCCCGCCAGCACCCTGCACCAGCAGCTGGGCCGCGCCAACGGACCCCGGTGGGCCCGCACGGTACGGCAGTGTTTCACCCAGTGGTATAGCGCTGGCTACCCGCACACGATGCTGTACGCACCGGCCACCGTGGCATTCGCGGCGGGCCTGGGATTCATCCGGGCAGGCACGCAGCAACCGCTCGACATCGACGGCACCGGCCGCCTGCGTCCCGACCGGCGCGGGGCGGGCAAGGCCCGCCTCGCCGACACGGGCCGGTGTGAGCGGATTCCGCGCTGGTTGTGCGAACGGATCGATATTGCCTACGCGACCCAGCTCGGCGGCGGGATTGAGCCCGATCTGCTGCATCGGCGGCGGGTGTAGACGCCATGGCCAGACCAGCGGTACTTGACGGCGTCATCTACAGCCCATCCCACGTGCTCGTCCTCCACACGCTCGCGAGCACCCGCACCGGGCACACCGCACGAGAACTCGCGGAAGCCACCTGCCAGCAGCGGGTGGCACCGGTCCTTCCCGTGGTGCGCACGCTCGGTGACCGCGGGCTCGCACAGCGCCAGCGACGTCGCACCCGCCAGGGCGCGACCGACTGGGTGTGGTCACTGACCGAGCACGGCAGGCAGGCCCGAGCACGCCTGGCCGACAACCGATCCCGAGAAACAGGGGCGGCGCACGGCCGTGGGAAGTAACCCGGCCGCGCCAGCGGCGCCGGATTCGTACGGAATCGAGAGAGGAGAACGGTAGAAGATGAAACTGCGCAACGGCCGCGCCCGCGTCCAGGGCGCCGTCCGGGCCGTGGTCAAGGGATATCGACGCGGTAGCCGGAGGCTGGTCTTTCGCCTTCTACGGGGCCGAGCCGACGCCGGGCGGATGTTCGCGCTGCGCAACACCGATGCCGGTCCGAGCACCTTGGTCGTCGGGGTGCCCCACAGGGTGGGGCCATACGAGTGCTCTCGGTGTGACGATGACTGCTCGGTGATCGTGTATCGGGTGGTCGAGCCCGTTCTGCCGTGGTGGCTGATCGTCGAAATCCGGTGCTGCTCGCTGTGCGGGGACAGCAGCGTGGGGAAGGTAAGGAAGCCGAACAGGTTTCGTCCGGCCCGCCGCGCAGGGACGCCGGCGGGTGCTCGGCCGAACGAGCGAGTATTCGAGATGTACACCGGCTTCGGCCGTCGGCGGGTCGTGGTGAGGACGACCGAAGTCGGGGTGCGTCGGGACTGCCCGTGGTGCCTGTGGCCCGGAGGCGCGACCGCCTATCGCCTTGGCACCGGCACCGTCCCGGCCTGGGTCGGCGAGATCGAGCTGTGCTGGTGCGATCACTGCACCAGCGGGGAGAAGCATATGTCTTTCCCGTCGATCCAGAGCGAACCGGTGGCGTCCTCGCCGGAGTTGGCGTGAACGCTCGCGTATCGGATGTTCTGGCGCGGCTCCCACCGGTTTTCGATCAGGACGAACCGAGTTCGGCGCGAATGTGGGACCTTCTTCTCGGCGGCAAAGACAATTACGACGTCGACCGTCAGGTCGTAGGCGAGCTGATGCGGGTCGCGCCCGAGACCAAGACGTTGGCGTGGTTCGCCCGCAGTTTCGTGTGCAAGGCGGTCGAGATGGCCGCTGATGCCGGTATCCGGCAGTTCCTCGATCTCGGCGCGGGTCTTCCGAACTCGCCCAACGTGCACGAGGTAGCGCGAGAGATCGAGCCATCGGCGCGGGTGGTGTATGTCGACTACGACCAGGTCGTTTACGCCCATTGCAACGCGCTGCTGGCCGAATCACCCGGTGTCGCAGCATTGTTGGGCGATATTCGCCGCCCGCGCGACATCCTGGATCAGCTGAACGACAGCGCTCTGATCGACTTCGGCGAGCCGGTGGCGATCACGCTCGGCGGCGTGCTGCATCACGTGATGGACGACGAACACCCCGCCGAGATCATCGCCGCTTTTCGCGACGAGATGGCACCGGGCAGCTACCTGGCGATCACGCACGGCTCCAGCGATTCCGCCCCCGAGCTTCTCCAGATGCTCGCCGGTACCGCGGGTACGTCGGCCGAGGTCTGTTTCCGGTCCGCAGCGCAGACACAGGCGTTCCTCGCCGGGTTCGAGTTGCTTGAGCCTGGGGTGGTGCCGGTGCAGCAGTGGCTGCGCACTGATCTTCCGGAGACTCGGATGGTCATGCTGGGTGCCATCGGCCGAAAGCCTCTACCTGATGCGGATGGGGTCGATCCCGGCGCCATCCGCCGGGAAGGGCTTGCCGGTGCCCGCGCGAGGGGCAGCCGATGATCACCGACCACGAGGAGTGCTCGCTGTGGATGGCGTTGCAGCGCATGCGAAGTCATCGCGACGGCGCCGAACCGCAGGCTTGCACCGTGTACGGGGTCAGCGCCGACTGTATCGGGTTGCTCGAGGTGTACCCGGCCGACGACAGCCAAGATGGAGATGGATCTCCGGTCCTGGCCGCGGCCACCCGTCTTCGGACAACGCTGCCCGGCGTGCGCGCCTTCGGGATCGCCCGCCTGACCACGACCACCAACTGCCCGGCCACTGAGCGCGGAACCGTATCGGGCTGTGCCGCAACGGTGTATGACTCACGCAACACCGCTGCCACGACGGTGCTGGATTTCAGTGCTCCCTATCGTGCGCTACGCGAGACGCGGCACGACCTCGCTGGATCTCCGATCGTGCTGCGCGACATGCTCTGTCGTCTCCGCCGCGGTGACCTGGATGCGCAGACGTGGGCGGTGGCGCTCACGCTCGACCCGCCCCGCAATGGGGAGTTGATCGCCGAGATGGCGGCGGTGACAGCATGACCGGCCACCACGACCCCGGCGACAACCCGTTCGACCTCGGACTGCCGATGGCACCGACGCCGACGCCGACCGGGAAGCGCCGTCGGCGGGATCGTCGACCACAGCGGCCACTCACGCCGGAAGACGGTCTGCCCCCGGTGGCGGGCGGCACCCACGACGGCGAGTGGGGCCAATGGCTGGCCGACAGCCCCCAGACCGGGCGCGACACCGCTCGACGCCCGGTCATCAGGCCGAGCAACCTGTTCGACGACGGCGATCTGGACACGGAGACAACGGCCCCGCGGCTGATCGACCGCACCGGCGGACAGCCCGGGACCCCGCGACGCGGCAGACCAGAGGGTTCGCGCAGGACGAGAACCGCGGTGATCGCGCTGATCGCAGCCGCTGGTGTCGCGACAGGCGGCGCGATGGTCGTAGGGGCCGGCGTCCACAGCGGCCGAAGCCGCTCTGCGGCAACACCATCCGTTCACGCCACGGCCGCACCGGATCCGGCGGAGACCAGCACCACGGTGTCACCACCGGCCACCGCCGACGGATGCCGGACGCAGCGCAGCGCGGACGTCGTGGCAGGTACCGAGCCGGGCGGCACCAGCAGCGGACCCGACACCATCCTGGCCTTCCAGCACGGCTACTACGTCCACCGGTCAGGCGCCAAGGCCCAGGATGTGCTCACTGAGGACGCGACCGTGACCGACATCTACGGCCGCCACCGGGCACTGACCGGGGAAACAATCCAGGCCGGGATCTCCGACACGCCGCCCGGCACCCGCTATTGCGTGCTCATCACCCCCGCCGACGCCACCGCAGGGAGCGAACGCTGGCATGTGGAACTCACCGAGCAACGACCCGGCCAGCGGCCGGTGGTGTCGGCGCAGACCGTCACCACCCGCACCGTCAACGGCCGCACGCTGATCACCGAAATCACCCCGGCCCCATGACCATTCGGAATGCCTGACCAGGCGACCACACAGGACTGTCGGCGCATCCGCGCCGACTGAACAGAGGAGAAACACGTGAAGATCCACACCTTCACCACCGCAGCGCTAGCAGCCGCCGCCATCACCGGCACCGCCGCGACGGTGCACGCCCAGCCGGCGCCGGAGACTGCGGTGGCGGCCGCGCCGAGTGTGCACGCGACCGACCACGGCATCGCTTACACCACCACCCTCACCGAGGACGGCTGTGGCGCGCTCACCACGGTCGGCGACGCCCGGTTGGCGCCGGGCTCGGACGCTGCCTCGGTCGCACTGATCGATAACGCGTCAGGTGTCGCCGTCGCCACCATCCCGCTGGGCCTGCCGACCACCTCGGGTCTCGCCGGTGTCGCGGCGCAGATCGGCGACGGCGGCCGAACCCTCACTCTCACACCGCAACCCACCGGCGAGTCGCCGACTGCGCAGGCGATCGACGAGGCCGCCGACACGGTGGCCCGCAAGCAACACAACGCGGTCGTCGGCGCGCTGGTCGGCGCCGGAATCGGCGCGGTGCTCGGGTTCTTCCTCGGCGGGGTCGGCGCACTGGCCACCGTCCCCGTCGGCGCCGGGCTCGGTGCCCTCATCGGATACGCGACCCCGTGACCGGCCACATCGCCACCACCGGATGGCGCGACGAATGGACGAACCTGTGACACGCACCCGCCGCCCAGGTCGTGTCCTGCACATCGCCACGGGCACCATCGCCGCAGCTTTCCCCGCCTACCGGTTGGCTGCTTTGGTACGTCCGGCCGCGCCCGGTCTGTGTCCGGGACGCCGAGTGGTGGCGCCAGTACCGCCTCACGGTGGTCGACTTGGTAGGCGACTACGCCGCAATGGTTCACCACACGCACGTCTTCCACGCGAACCCCGCCGCCTTCGACGTCGACTTCCTCCCGCCGCCATCGCGAAGCGGCCACTGCTCACCCCGGTGCCGTCCTGGCATCTGCGTCTCATGCAGTTCTGAACCTGCTGCCCACAACATGATTCGAACTAATGGAGCGCTGCTATGACATTGCGTAAACACCTGCTGACCCTCGCTGCCGCCGTGAGCGCTGTCTACCTCGCGGTGGTCGCAGTGCGCACCGTCGGCGGGGCGATGCCCGGTCCCGTTGAACTCACCGATCCCGCATGGTGGCGTTGCTGGGCCGACACGCTCGATCCTCCGCCTGTGGAGCACGAGCACCAAGACCTCGACCACCACCCGGGCCACAGTGGAGGGCGGCCCCCGATGACCGCACCCAGGGTCGCGGCCGCGTGCTGACGATCGTTGGGCGTATGCCTCTGAGAGTGACTGCGGCTGCTCGAATTCCGTTATGCGGAAACGATGGTGGCTGGTTTGATGGTTCCGATAGGGTCGGGGCCATGGTGGGTGGCTGGGCATTGTGGGTGTCGTCCTATTGGCACGCATCGCATCTGAGCGCACACGACGCGCAACGCGACCCGGGCCGCTGGGAGCGGTACACCCCCGAGCTGCGGTCCGCGGTCACCGCGCTGGTCGCGGCCGCCATCGAGCAGGCGGCGGTGGACAGCGGGGTCGGCCAGTGCCTTGCCCCGGTCCATCTGGCCGACGTGCAGATCGGCGAGGTCGGCCGGAGCCTTCCCCGGCTGCCCGCAGCGCTCCTGGCCGGTGGCCTGTACTGGCCGGGCCCGTCGAACCCTGGTGCGGGCGCGTGGCCGTACGTTGAGCACGCGTTGTCCAGCCCCGATCTCGCCGAGCGACGTGATCTGTTGGCTGGCGTAGAGGCCGTCCTCGACACCGCGGCCACGCTGCCGGGCCCGCAGGCCGTAGCAGTGACCCTCGGCGATCTGCTCCCTCTGTGGTCTCAGAACAACGAGCAGCCCGCGAACGACCCGAAATGCTCGCTGCGCCACTACGCCGACACGGCCGCCACCCCGCAAGACCAGTGGGTGCCAGATGCGTGACTTCGCCCAATTCGCCTGGCACCCGCACGGATCCAGGCCACACGTGTTCGCGCTGCCCGGACCCGCACTACATGCCGCGTGCGAACAGGCCGTCTCTCAACTGCCGGGCTGGCATCGGGACTGGGCCACGATCGTGACACCGGTCCCGGCCCGGCTGCGGCATCTCACCGTGGCCTGGGTCGATATTCCCACCCACGCTGGTGGGCCCGACCGCTGGCACGCCGCCCATGCGTCGCTCACCCGCCAGGTGAGTCGGCTGGCGCCGCTGACGGTGACCGCGACCGCTGTGACCAGCACTCCGGGCGGGATCATCATCACCACGCAACCGGATCCCGGGTGGACCGCACTGACTACCGCGGTGGGTGAAGCATTGACTGAGGTCTACGATCGCGCGCTGGTGCACATCGACACCGACCCACACGTGGCCGTCGCATACGGATGCCGCGATGTCGACACCGACCCACTCGAGATCGCGCTGCCCTCAACGATCGACACCGTCGTCGACGAGGTGAAGCTGGTCGACAACGACTCTTTCGCGGCTGCTCCGGGATGGGATCACAGCACTGCCCGTGCGGTGGCTCTCACCGGAGCCACTGCGGACCGATGAGAGCCACCGGCGAATCACGAATGTCGACCGCGCCGTTGCAGGCCCCAGCACCAGTTGGGCCATGTCTGGCTGATGTCGGCCGGAAATCGGCCCGTGGGCACACCGGAGGGATCGAAACAAGCATTTAGGCGGCCGCGGCCGTCGTGGACGGTTTGGTGGAATTCCCATGCGCCGCTGATGATATCGGCCAGTTGAGCCCGTTGCAGCTTCCGGCCGATCAGGCGATGTGCTTGGTCGCTTCAGGCGACGCTCACGACGGCGTGGCCCGGCCGGGGCCCTCGCTCGACAGTGGGTCAGGCAGGGTGGAGATTGTTGGCGCCGTGTTGCCGGACGAAGTCGTTGACGGCGTAGTAGGCGTCGATGGATTCGCCGGCGTCGCCCCAGAAGCCGTGCAGGATGGTGTGTTTGAGTTGGCCGCGGTGGATGTAGTGGTTGTTGACGTCGCTGATTTCGAGTTCGCCGCGGCCGCTGGGGGTGAGGGTTTTGATGATGTCGTAGACGGTGTTGTCGTAGCAGTACAGGCCGGTGGCGGCGAAGTTCGAGGGCGGATCGGCGGGTTTTTCGATGATGCGGCTGATCGTGCCGTCGTCGCCGAACTCGGGGACACCGAGGTGGCGGAGGTGGTGCTCGTCTTTCAGCTCGGCGAGCACGACCATGGCACCGTGCGGGTGCTGCCGGAATTGGTCGATGCTGGGGGCGAGAGAGTATTGGAAGATGTTGTCTCCGAGGAGGACAACGATGGGTTCGCCGTCGGCGAAGTGTTCGGTCAGCGCGAGTGCCTCGGCGATACCGCCGGGCTTTTCCTGGTAGGCGTAGGTCAGCAGGACGCCGTGGTCGCGGCCGGAACCGAACAGGCGGATGCATTCGGGGGCGTGCGGGCCGCCGGTGACGATCATGATCTCGGCGATATCGGCCTGCACGAGAGCGTCGATGGCGTAGCCGATCATCGGCTGGCTGCCGATGGGAAGCAGGTGTTTGTTGGTGATCCGGGTCAGCGGTGCGAGCCTGCTGCCGGTGCCACCAGCGAGGACAATGCCTTTCACGTCGTGCTCCCCTCGTCGCCGACTGGTTGGGTCGGCAGTGGACTCTAGCGCCGGGCGGCCACGTGTGCGCGGCCGGGAGCCCGGGTTATTCGGTTGTGTTGGGCGGGTGGGGGTTTCGGCCGTCGTGGAGGTAGGCGACGTGGCCGCTGGCGCGTGCTTCCAGGGCGGAGGCGACCCGGGCCCAGACGTAGGGTTTGAGCCGTTGCGAGGCCTGGTCGAGGGTACAGAATTCGAAGGCGTCGAGTTCGTGGTCGGTGATGTGCAGCTGCGTGATCTGTTCGGGTGTCAGCTGGGCGTCGAAGATGAACATCAGTGAGTCGTCCCAGACTCCGTGGGGGGAGACCCAGTCGATGCAGAGCAGGGTGAGGCCGGTGGTGAGCTGGATTCCGAGCTCTTCACCGAGTTCGCGGCGCACGGCGTGGTCGGGTGGCTCGTTGTCTTCGGCCATACCGCCGGGCAGGTCCCAATAGGGTTTGTAATTGGGGTCGACCAGCAGGAGGCGGCCGGAGTCGTCGAAAATCAGCGCGTCGGCGCCGACTCGTTTGCGCGCCTGGTTGGCGTTGCCCTGAGCCAGATGGGCGCGGTAGGCGTCGGGGTCGCGTTCCCACAGTGGTTGGTGCACAGAGTTCATGAGATCACCGATCGGTTGGCTGTGGGAGCGGTGGCCGGGGGCCGGGTAGCCATGTCTTGCCGCGCAGCGTGTGGTCGAGGTAGTCGAGGAACTGGTTCACGGCCGCGCTGGTGCGGTACCGCAGCAGCTGCTCGCGGAGGCCGTCGAGTTGATGGACCACCAGGTAGGACGCCAGTTCGCCGGTCTGGTCGAGGACGTCGGTGGCGAGGGCGCAGGCGTGGTCGGGGTGGCCTTGGTCGGCGAAGATGGCCGCGAGGGTGAGCTGCCCGAGCGCGCGGCTGCGGGCTCGGCCGGGTGGGCGGAGGTCGATGATGCGCTGCGCGGCCTGGCCGGCGGCGGTGAGGTCGCCGAGCTGGCGGAAGCTGCGTGCGGCCTCGCTGGCGAGGGAGCCGAGATCGAATCGGCTGACCCACGGCGACATCAGTGCGGCGGGGCCGGTGCCGAGAGCGCGTTCGGCGCGGTCGAGGAGCTTGCGGGCCTGGCGGGGTTCGCCGAGGGCGGCGAAGGCGCGGGCTTGCATCGCGAGCACGCGGGCGGTGAGTTCGGGGCTTGCTGGTGCTTTGGCGAGTGCCATTTCGGCGTCGTAGGCCTGGCGGATGGCCTGTTTGGGGTGGCCGCCGTGCAGGTGCAGGTGCGCGCGGCTGGCGTGGATGTGCACGGTGAGCTGGCGGTCGCGGCCGACCTTGGACAGCTCGAGCGCGCGCCGGAACTGGCGGTCGGCGCGGTCGTCGCGCCCGGCGTCGTGGGCCATCCATCCGGCCATTTCCACGATCCCGGCCGCGGCGACGAACACCTGCGGGGCGGGATCGTCGTCCCCGCTGAACAGCCGGGGTGCGAGCCGGGTCGTCCAGTAGTCGAATACCTCCGAATATAGGCGTCCGCCACCGTAGGAACGGTCGGCTTCGCGGAAGGTTTCCATCGCGGCGATGTCGGCCTCGTCCGGCGGCAGGTGATCGTCGAAGCGCAGCAGCCGATACCGGCCTCCGGGCGGCGCCGTGGGCTGCTCGGGGCGCGCCGAGAGGACCGGGTGCGGGGTGCCGGGCAGCTGGAACCACAACAAGCGAGGGGGGATGTCGAGCAGCCGGGCCCAGAACGCGAGATCGTCGAGATGCTTGATCGGAGAGCCGTTTTCGAGGCGGCTGAGTCTGGCCTGGCTCAGGTCGGCCCAGCGGGCGACATCCGCTTGCCGGAGCACTTTGCCGTGGGCGGGGTGGCGACGGTAGGCGGCGACAACGCGGCCCATGTGCCGTTCGGCGAGGGCGGCCCGGATCCCGGCGTCGTCCCAGAACCCCGGCGGCAGCGCCGGCGGGCGGTGCAGCTGGTCACGGGCACCGCTGACACAGGCCGAGCAGATGCCGGTCGCATTGTCTCGCGCCAGCGGGGCACCACAGCCGCGACAGCCGCGCCGCCCTGCTGCCTCACCCATCGCTCGCCACCCCCCTTGCTGGGACCGTCCGGCCGGATCCGCACGTGCTCGATCTGCCGAGTGTATGCGGCAGGGGGTGGTGGGAGCAGGGCGTATTACCGCAGACGCATATCGGATAACCGATCGGGAGTACGCCGTCGGGGCGGGTGGGCGCACGGTGAAACCACTGCACATCGTTTCGTGACGACAGAGGGGAGCGCGCCCATGAATCAGTTGCCCGCCAAGGCGATTGGGAGCTGTGAGACCAGAGCAGGCGAGTTCTATCGCGGCCCGGCCGACGCCGTGTTCGATGTGAACCTGCTGCGGAAGGCCTGCGAGGAGGTGATGGAGCGGGTCGCGCCGATGGTGACCGACCGCGCCGGTGACCGGGTGACGTGCGTGTCGCTGACCCACCGCCCCGAAGCGGTCGATCCGCTGTCCGATGGCCTGCAGTCGCAGTTCGCGCCGGACGGCACCCTGCGGTACTTGGAGAGCGAATTCACCTGCTTCAACGAGGAATTCGCCGACACCTATTTCGCGACGGTGTGGCGGTCGGTGACGGCGTTGATGCCGGTGGGGCGGATGCGGCTGATGATCGTGGGCCCGCAGCAGCTGTACCGGATGCACGCGGATGCGACCAAGCGCGCGCATCTGGCGATCCACACCGACCCGGACGCGTTCCTCGTCGGCCCGGACGGACAGGGTCATCACGTGCCCGCGGACGGCCGGTTGCGGGTGTTCGACACCCGGCTGCGGCACACCGCGTTCAACGCGGGGACCACGGAACGAGTGCACCTGACGATGTCGGTGGCCAATACCGAACGCCGCCACCACACCGCGTTGCTGCAGCGGGCGGAGGAGGTGAATGGCCGGTGACGATCCTGACCGGTGACGAGATCCACCGTCAGTGGCAGCGCGGCGCGATCCGCATCGACCCGTTCGACCCGGCCCGGCTCAACCCGAACAGCTACAACTTCACCCTCGGCAACAGCATGCGTGTGTACAGCTCGGCGGAGCTGGACGCGCGGGCCGACAACCCGACCACCGAGATCGTCATCCCGGACGAGGGTTTCGAGCTCGAGGCGGGTCGGCTGTATCTGGCGGGCACCGCGGAAGTGCTGGGCGGCACCGAATTCGCGCCGACCTTCGCGGCGCGGTCGAGTATCGCGCGACTGGGCCTGTCGATTCACCTGTCGTCGGGGCTGGGCGATATCGGCTATGTGGGCCGGTGGACGCTGCAGCTGCAGGCCACCGTGCCGGTGCGGGTGTATCCGGGGATGGAGATCGGACAGATGATGTGGTGGGTCCCGTCGGGGGACATCATCTGCTACGACGGCAAATACCAAGGCGCGCACGGCCCCCGGGCCAGCGAAAGCTGGCGCACCCTCGACCGCGACATCGCCCGCGTCCGCTTCCCCGGCCTGGACGGGCCGGGCACGGACCCGGCCCGGGTCGGCGCCAAAGCCGCCACCCTCGCACGGCTGGCGCCGCAGGTCCCCGTACCGGACCTGATCGCGGTGACAGCAACGGAATTCGCCGCGGCACTGCCGCCGGACACGGCAGAGCAGATCGGCGCGGTGTTCGCCGATCTGCAGGCCACGGTCGGCGCGAATGTCGGCGACGACGTAGCCCGGCTGCGCGACCTGGTCGCCGATGTCACGCTCCCGGCCCGTGGCCGGGAACTGTTGGCGAGGCGGCTGCGCGAGGTGTTCGATCCCGAGACCCGGTTCGCGGTGCGGTCCTCGGCCGCCGGGGAGGATTCGGCGACCGGCTCGGCGGCGGGCATCTACGACAGCGTGCTGGACGTGGCCGCCGACGAGGTGGCCGACGCGGTCGCGGTGGTGTGGCGGTCGTACTACTCGCTGGCGGCGGTGACCGCCCGGCTGCGGGCCGGGGATCTCGACCCGGCCCCGCGGATGGCGGTCATCGTGCAACGGATGATCGAGCCCGACGTCGCGGGCATCGCGATGACCGGCCTGGACCCGGCCGACCCGGACCGGATCCACCTCGAGGCGGTACGGGGCCGCGCCGACGGGCTCGCCGGCGGGGTGACGACCGCGGCCGCCGATGTCGTCTCCGACAGTGCCGCGGCGGCCGTTGCGGAGCTTGTCGCGGCCGCGCGGACACAACTCGGGTGTGCGGCCGTCGATATCGAGTGGGTGTCCACGGGCGATGACGTGTATCTGGTGCAGGCGCGGCCGAACACCGCCCGCCACACCAGCCACCGCACCAGCCCCGCGGTCGTGCGCCTCTACGACGACCCGATCCCGGCCGACATCCCGCTCGGGCCGATCGGCCCGGCCGTCGCGCATTTCGTCACCAAACGCCGCGCGGCCGCCCAACTCGCCAGCGAACTCGACCTCACCCGGGGCGCCGCGTTCGTGGTGTACCTCCCCGCCGAACCCGGCCCCGGCTGGCACGCCGAGGTCGCGGCCGTCCTGGACGCCGCGCTGTCCGGTGCGCAGGTGATCGTGGACGCCAACGAGTACGAACGGCAAACCATCATCGACTACACCCACCTGCGCGGGCACCTCGACCGGCTGCGGGCCGCCACCCCACCCGGCGAGCCGCTGACCGTGCTGGTCCGCCAGTACGTCACCGGGCAGCGGGGGGTGATCACCCGCCGCACCGGCAGCGAGTTCTACGCCGAGACCTCCACCGATGGCCTGTTGGCCATGAACCGCGGCACCGCGGCGTGCACCGAGATCCGGTTCACTCCCGCGGCGCCCGCGCCCGCGGCGAGTATCTTCGGCGGCACCGCCAACGTGCGCCACGTGGCCGAATTCAGTACCCGGCTCGAACAGCAGCTCGGCCCGGTGGCGGTGGAGTGGGTGGTCGACACCTACGGCACCGTCTACTACATCGACCACACGGTGCTCGGCACCGACGAGGCCGATGCGTTCGCCCTCCCGGCGGCCGCCGACGCGATCATGCTCGCCGAGGGCCGCTGCGTCGGCCGGGTGCTGCGGATGACCGACGACGTTGTGCTGCACCGGTTATCGGTCGCTCCGGCGGTCAGCGTCAGCGGCGGGGTCGACGTCAGCGGACACCGCGTCATCGCCGATGCCGTCGCCCGCGCCCGCGAAATCCGCGCCCGCGGGGAGCAGCCGATCGTGTCCGCGCGCCACCCGTACGCCATCCTCGCCGCGCTCGTCGGCCACGTCGACGGATTCCTGTTCGACGCAGGCTCACGGCTCTGTCATCTCGCAATCATCCTGCGAGAGAACAACATTCCCGCCGCAGTGCACCACGCACGCGACGATGCACTGCTGATGCTCGACGACGGCGCGGTCTACACACTCACCACCACCTCGGGAGGCAACCGGCCATGACCAGTACCCACAGTGATCGACACGCGCCGGTGGCGCGGGTGTGCCTGCTCGGGCATTCCGGCGCCGGGAAATCCACCACGGCGGCATTCATCCGCGCCACGGCCTCGCGCCGCTCGATGTCGTGCGCGGTGGTGAAGGTGGCCGCGCCGCTGTACGAGCTGCAGCAGGCGTTCTACACCCGGCTCGGGCAACCGCTGCCCGACGGGCAGCAGGACCAGCAACTGCTCGAAGCCCTCGCACACTGGATCCGCAAGCGGCACACCCGGTTCCTGGTCGACGACTTCCTCACCCGCGCCGCCACGGTCGAGGCCGATGTGCTGGTCAACGACGACGTCCGCTCCTACGACACCGACTATCCAATCCTGCGCGAACACGGCTGGACGGCCGTGCGGATCACCACCGACGACGACCTGCGAGGCAAGCGGCTGGCCACGCAGGGCTACGTCAGCCTGTCCGACGCCAGCACCGCCGGAGTCGACACCGTCGACGTGGACTACGAGATCCGCAACGACGGCACCCTCGCCGAACTGGAAACCACCGTCGCCGCGCTGGTCGAGGAGATACTGCCGTGCTGACCGGGACCGCCATCCACGCCGCGATCGCCCGCGGCGACATCGTGATCGACCCCTTCGACCCCGCCGGACTCTGCGCCAACAGCTACGGCTTCCGCCTCGGCGCCGAACTGCTGCAATACGCCCTACCCGGCGACACCGTGCTCGACCCCCGCACTGACGCCCCGACGGTGTCTATCCCCATCCCCGACACCGGGTTCGTGCTGCAGCCGGGCACGCTGTATCTGGCGGCGACCCGGGAGGCGATGGGCGGAACCTGCTACGCCGCGACACTGCACGCCTGCCGGTCGGTGTCCTCACTCGGACTGCGGATCCAGCTGTCGGCGCCCCTGGGACACTGCGGCGCGGTCATCCCCTGGACCCTCGAGCTGCGCGCGGCAATGCCGGTGCGCGTCTACCCCGCCATGACGGTCGGCAAGATCGCGTTCTGGCCGATGCGCGGCCACCCCCGCCACTACACCGGCCGCTACAGCGGCTCCGGCGGCGCGGTGCGATCCCTGCTGGCCGCCGGTTGCCCCGCGCCCGACCAGCCGAAGGTGATACCGTCCGCCGGATCCGATCCGGCGGACCCACCGACCAACAACGCGCCCCAACGAGAGGTACCACAGCGATGAGCAGCATCGATGTCATCATCCTCACCTACAACAGCGCCCGGCTGCTCCCCGACGCCGTCGCCTCGGTGCGCGCCCAGACCATCGCCGACCAGGCCCGCCTCATCATCATCGACAACGCCTCCACCGACGACACCCTCACCGTCGCCCGCGACCTCGGCATCGAACCCGACAACCTGATCGCCAACCCGGTCAACGTCGGTTTCGCCGCCGCGGTCAACCAAGCCGCCTCCGCCGGCAGCGGCGACTACGTCGCGCTCCTGAATCCCGATGCGGCCCTGGGCGATCCGAAATGCCTGGAAGCACTGCGCGCCACCCTCGACGACGACCAGGTCGGCGTGGTCGGCACCCGGATGATCACCGACGGCAAGCCCTACCCGAACGGCCGCCGCTTCCCCTCCACCACCACCGCGGCCCGCCACGCCGTCATGGGCCTGCTGCGCCCCGGCAACACCGCCAGCCGGGAATACTTCGGCACCGCCTCGGAACAACCCGATGCCGACCAGGTGGTGGATTGGGTGTCGGGGTGCTGCCTGATGATGCGGCGATCGCTGTGGGCGCAGATGGGCGGGTTCGACGAGCGGTACTGGATGTATCTCGAGGACTGCGACCTGTGCTGGCGGCTGCGGCAACGCGGCTACCGCACCGTGCTGTCCGGGCCTGCCTGGGTCATCCACCACGGCGGCCAATCCAGCCGCACCCGCAAAACCAAATCCCTGTGGCACCACCACCGCAGCGCCGTCATCTTCTACGCCACCACCCGCACCGGCTGGAAACGCGCCCTGCTGCCCGCCGCCACCCTCTTCCTCGCCGCCCGCCTCGGCGCGCTCGTCGCACTGAACACCGCACGCCGCATCACAGGCCGCGACTGACCGAAACCGCCTGAACAACACAATATTTGGGGGAGTCCTTGCCATGCCCGAAAACCCTCGATGCTGGCTGATCCTCGGACCGTGGCAGACCCGCTACGGCGACCACACCCGCACCGGCGATGCCATCGACCGCGGCGTGCACCGCCTCGTCGACGTCCACGCCGTCGGCGGCCGCGCCACCCGAGTCCTGCGCTGGGAACAGTTGCGCGACAGCCGATCCGTGCACCATCTCACCAGCGGGCGGCGGGCGCGGAGGCGCGCGGCCCCGCGGGCCCACACCACCACCACCCCCCGAGGACCTGGGAGACCCCCACGGCCCCCCCG
>NZ_JARWQD010000278.1 GCF_029869545.1 Nocardia wallacei
CGCCCGGCCCCCCCCCCCCCACGAGCCGCCCGCCCCCCCCCCCGAACACCTTGTCCAACCGGGTCCACCACCCACCCCCCCCCCCCCCCCCCCCGGCCGGGGGGGGGGCCACCCGGGGGGCGCCCCCCGCCCGGGCAGTTCGCGGGCGTCAGATGACGAAGAAGCCTGCGATGCAGCCGATTACGGCGCCGGCGACCAGGCCGATGAACAGGCCGGGGATCGAGCCGAGGATGAGTGCGATCAGGCCGAGCACGGTGCCGATGGCGCCGAAGACGGCGGCGCCGACGGCACCGCCGGCGATGCAGCCGAGGACGCCGATGTCCTTGAGCTGCGCCTGGGCGGCGATCTCACGCACGCCGTCGTTGTAGGTCTCCGTGCTGACCGGGCCTCGGCTGTCGCGCGGCCAGACCGTGAGGGCGCTGCCGTCCTCGTTGACCTCGGCGCGCAGCCGGACGGGGTAGCCGCCGAGTTCGTATTCGGTCGGGATCTGTTCGACGACCGCTCCGTCCGGGGCCGCGACGGTCACCATCGTGCCGTCCTCAGAGAGCGTGAACTTGCCCTCGTTCAGGCGCGTGGTCACACCCTGGTGATCGTCGGACAGGGTGGAGGAGTAGGCCAGCCCGCGGTCCTGGCCGCCCACCGTCAGCGGCTGCTGCGCTTCGCCGTGGGCGGTTGCCGTGGCCATGACCGTGGCGGCGATGGTCAGCATCGATGCCGCCGCGAATTTCCTGAACTGCATGTAGTCGCCTCTCATTCGATGTGGAAGGCCGGTACCGGCGCTTCCGTGAACTGGGGACAGAGCTCAGATCAAATGCACGGACATTGCTATCACAGAACCGGTCGGTCGGTATGTAACTAAGGGCTTGCAGACTCCACGCGGCGTTGCGCCCGGAGCGGCCGGACGGGATCGCGGGCGTCGGCGCGACGGTCGGCCGGTGGTGGGGCGATAGGGTGGTCGGATGCTCGATGACGTTGTCGCAGAGGCGATTCGGCGGGGGTGGGGGCTAGAGGTCGATCCTGGGGATGTCGAACGGCTGCATGGCGGGCAGGAATCTGTCGTGGTCCGGGTGGGTGACCGGGTTGTTCGTGTCGGTCCCTCGTGGCGCGGGGTCGATGATCTGCGATGGTCCGGGCGGGTGGCCGTGGCGGCGGCGGTGGAGGTCCCCGAGGTGGTCGCGCCGATATCCACCGTCGACGGTGCGGGTGTGGTGTGTGCGGCGGGACGGCCGATCACGGTCTGGCCCTTCGTCGCCGGAACCCACGGTGACGAGCGGGATGCGGATCAGCGGCGACAGGCCGCCCAGTTGCTCGCGCGTGTGCATCGGGCCCTCGAGCGCACGACCTTCGAAGCACCGCCGCATCGCACCGTTCCCGAGGTCGCCGTTCCCGACCTCGCCGATGCCGAACTGGATGCGTGGCTCGACGATTTCCGGGCCGGGCATCGGCGGCGGCATGCGGTCCACGGCGACTTCTACGCCGCCAATATCCTCGTCCGGTCCGGCACCCTCGTCGGGCTCGTCGACTGGGACGAGGCGACGCTGGCACCGCCGGAATGGGAACTCGCCGGTGCCGCATGGGAGTGGGGCGACGGCCTCACCACCCTCGACCTCACCGCGGCCCGCCGGTTCATCGAGGACTACCTCCGGGTCGGCGGAACCGTCACCGCCATGGACGAGACCACGCTCCGTCGCTGATCCGTTCCCGGATCAGGTCCGAGGTCGCCTACGACCGCGCGACCACCGGCCCCGACGGCCTCAGCGCGGAAGACCGGGCCTATCAACGTCGCCAACTGCAGGCATTCCGCGCGCTGCGCCCGAATCCGGCACGAAACATCCCGTAACTGATCAGGTAAACGCGAGTTGCTTCGGGCTCGAATGGGTTGCCACTCGGGTTCCCCTGTCTCACAACGGTTTCCGATTACTCCGGGTGACGTTTATGCGAGTTGTCCGCCAACCTCGCGGGCGCGACGCTGGAGGGATGAACCACCGCGCGTACGCCGAATTCCTGCCAGCCGAATATCGGGCGGCACCCCTGCCCGAGCCGACGTCCTCCCGGTGGGAGTGGCACCGGCATCGAGTGCACCTGTTGCGCGCCGTCGATCCCGATGCGCCGGTGCGGATGCTCGTGGTGCACGGGGCGGGCGGGCATGCGGCGATGTTGTGGCCGCTGGCCGGGCGCGCGGCCGGTGCGGGTGTCGAGGTGATGGTGGTGGACCTGCCGCTCTACGGCGACACCGCCGTCTCGGACCCCGCCGCGGTGCGTTATGACGACTGGGTCGAGCTGCTGTGCGATCTGGTCCGCGCCGAGACCACGGCCGATCGGCGACCGCTGGTGCTGTTCGGCGCGAGTATGGGCGGCATGCTCGCCTATGAGGCCGCCGCCCGCACGAGGGCTGTCGCGCACGTCGTGGCGACCTGTCTGCTCGATCCGCGCGACCCGCGGGCGCGCCGGGCGGCCGCGCGCTGGTCTGTCACCGGCCGGTTCGCGCCGCAGCTGTTGGCGCTGGCCGACCCCGTGCTCGGCCGGATGCGTATTCCGATCCGCTGGCTCGTCGATATGGGGAGTATGAGTGCGAATGCGGAGCTGTCGCGGTTGTGCGCGCGGGATGCGAGGGGCGGCGGGACGAGCGTTCCGCTCGGCTTCATCGCCGACTTCTTCCGCTACGAGCACACGCTGCCGCAGGAATTCGATTGTGCCCCGGTCACATTGGTGCATCCCGCCGCCGACCGATGGACACCGCCCGAGCTGAGTACGCGGTTCCTCGACCGGATCGCCGGTCCCACACGGCTGGTCCTGCTCGACGGCTGCGGGCACTTCCCGGTCGAGGAGCCCGGGGTCTCCCAACTGGCGTCGGCACTGCGCTCGGTGCGCGACGAGGTCGCCAGCTCAGCCGCCGGATGACGACGGCGCCGGTGTGAGTTGCCGGACGACGGCCATGAGCTGCTCGCCGGTCATCGCGTGCCGGGGCGCGACGCGGTGCACCTGGGCATCGACGGTGTGGACGAGGACGGCGGCGGTGCGCCGCGGGTCGCCACCGCCGCGCCCGCAACGACGCAGGTGATAGGCGACCTCGGCGGTCAGATAATCCTCGAACGCGCCCATCGCGGCCAGATCCGACGCGTCGCGCGGGACGACACGATGCATCAGCGCATGCAGCGCCGGGCGGTGCCGATGCAGCTCGACCACGACATCCACGATCGCGCGCATCGTGTCGTCGAACGGCGGCTGCGTCCGCCGCAGCTCGGTCAGCACGGCCCCCAGCCGGGCGCCGCCCTCCAGGACGTGACGTTGTGCGAGCGCGTGGAGCATGGCGTACTTGTTCGGAAAGTACTGGTACAGAGTCCCGATCGACATCCCGGCGCGTTCGGCGATGCGGTTGGTGGTCGTGGCGAGCCCGTCGCGGGTGAACGTCTGCGCGGCCGCCTCCAGCAGCGTGTCCACCGTGAACCGGGACCGCTCCTGCCGCGGCAGCCTGCGGGGTTTGTCAGCCATAACACCACTCACGATACGGGTGTCATCGCCACGACCGCGCCGTGCAATGGCCCGACGAATGATCCACGGTCACGGCTCGTGACCGGCGGGAGCGGCACCCCGGCGGTGCTCATCCACGGCTGGCCGCGAACCTCGTGGCCGGAGAATCCCGGCTTCGCCACCGCCGAGCTGCCCCGCTTCCTCGCCGAGTAGCCGCCGCCCCCGGCACAAGGGACTTTCGGCACCGAACCGGGACCCGTGCGGCTATCGGGGGCGGTAGCGGGGCCTGGCTGAAGGATGTGAAACCACCGTCGAAAGTCGTTGCTGGCGATCCCGCCTAGGCTCGGTTCGACCGCCGGAATGTGCGGCGGCAGAGCCGGGATGACGGAAACGCCGGGAACAGGGAGATGTGGATGCGTCTGGTTTCTTTGCTGCTGTTCGTGTGGTTGATCATCGGGGTGGTCGCCGCCGGTCAGCGCGGGTACCTCACCCGCGTGACACAGGAGTGCCGCGACTTCGGCACCATCGCGCTGAATGTGCTCGCCGGACCGCTGAACTACACCGGCGTCGACCCCGAGGTGACCGACTGCAAACTCCCCGAACCGAGTTCGACTCCGTAGCTCGCACCTCACATCTGACCGGGGTGCCCCGTCGTAGGGGTGAAGTCGTTCACCGCAGCTAGGAGTTCACCATGCAAGCGCGCATGAATCTGTTCGACAATCCCGTGACGGCCAAGTCGCTGAAGTACCTCGTCTCGGCGGGCAAGGCGCTCGGGGATTCGACACTGCCACGGTCCACGCAGGAGTTGGTGCGGCTGCGGGCCAGCCAGATCAACGGCTGCGGTGCGTGTGTCGACATCCACACCAAGGAGGCCGCGGCCGACGGGGAGACCGCGGTGCGTCTGCACCTGGTCGCGGTCTGGCGCGAGGCGACGGTCTTCACCGACGCCGAGCGTGCGGCCCTGGAACTGGCGGAGGAGGGCACCCGCCTCGCCGACGCCGCCGGTGGCGTATCGGACGAGGTCTGGGCGAACGCCGTGCGGCATTACGACGCGGACCAACTCGGCGCCCTGGTCTCGCTCATCGCCAACATCAACGCCTTCAACCGCCTCAACGTCATGACCCGCCAGCACGGTGGCGAATACCGCGCGGGCCAGTACGTCGTCTAGCTGGAGACTCGATGCAATTACGGATCCTCACGATCAATGTCCAGAACCGGGAGGGCGACCCGCGCCGGCTCGCCCTGCTGAACCGGGAGTTGCGCCGCATTGCCCCCGATATCGTGGCGCTGCAGGAGGTCGTCGACGCCGATCACCTGGCCGAACTGCTGGAGGGCACCGGACTGCACGGCACACACCAGTCCGAGGCGATGGCGTACACGCCGCCGTTCGCCGATCGGTACGGCGGCAACGCGGTGGCCTCGCGCTGGCCGCACAGCATCGCGGAGGTGTTGGATCTGCGCGTGGCGGGGGCGGCCGACGTGCCCTGGTGCACGCTGGCGGCCCGGGTGCCGCTGCCGGGGGAGGGTGAGGTGCTGTTCATCGCCGCCACCGCCTCGTGGCGGCTGGATGCCGAGGCCGTCCGCGAGCAGCAGGCCGTGGCGCTCGCCGATCTCGACGCGCGGCATCGCACCGAGCTGCCGACGATCATCGCCGGGGACTTCAACGCCGGGCCGGACGCGGCCAGTATCCGCTATCTCACCGGGCGCCAGTCGCTTTCGGGGCGCAGCGTGCACTATCACGATGCCTGGGAGGTCGCGGGCGACGGGCCCGGCCACACCTGGAGTGCCGACAACGGCAATGCCGCAGCGCTTTTCGACCAGATCGTGCGCCAGCCCGGCCATCGGCGCCGGCTCGACTACGTGTTCACCGGGTCGTGGCACGCCCATCCGCGGGCGCGATGCGAAATCCGTTCCGCGGGTCTCGCTTTCGACCAGCCCACCGAGGGCGTGTGGCCCAGCGACCACTACGGGGTGGTCGTCGACGTCGAAATCGGCCGGGACGGGTGAGCGGGCGCGTCAGCCCGCCGTCCACGGCCGGAGCTTGTCGGGGTTGCGAACGCCCCAGATGTGCCGGATCCGGCCGCCGGTGACGTCGAAGGCCATGACCGTCACGGTGGTGCCCTCGTGCTGCAGCACCAGGCCGGGCTGGCCGTTGACGGTGCGGTCGAGAATGGTCAGGTCCGGCACCCGGGCGGCGAGATCGAGGAGATAGTGCGCGATGAGCGCGCTGCCCTCGACCGGATGCAGCGCCGCCCGCACGAGGCCGCCGCCGTCGCTGACCACCGTGGCGTCGGGGTCGAGCAGGCCGATGAGCCCGTCGAGGTCCCGGGCCTCCCACGCCCGCTTGAACTCCCGGACCACCTGCGCGTGCCGGTCCGCCGGGGCGCCGGGGTCCCTGGCGGTCCGGGTGCGGCGGCGGGCCGACGAGGCGAGCTGACGGCACGCCGCCGGGGACCGGCCGACGATCTCGGCCACCTCGCCGAAGGAATAGCCGAAGACGTCGTGCAGCACGAGCGCGACGCGCTCGGCCGGGGTCATCGACTCGAGCACGACGAGGAAGGCCATCGTGACCGACTCGTCGAGGGTGATCCGGTCGGCGGGATCGGTGGCGGTGTCGCCGTCGGGCAGCGGTTCCGGAATCCATTCGCCCACATAGCTTTCCCGGCGAACCCGGGCCGAGCGAAGCAGATCCAGGCAGATCCGGCTCGCGACGGTGGTCAGCCAGCCGCCCGGGGACTCGACGGCGGCCCGCTGTGCTTCGGACATGGCATACCAGCGGGCATAGGTCTCCTGCACCACGTCCTCGGCCTCCGACAGCGAGCCGAGCAGCCGATACGCGACATTGATCAGCTGCCGCCGCTCGCTCATGATCGTGTTCAGGTCCGGATCGTGCCCGTCGCCGACCGCATCCGATGCAGTGCCCATGGCCGCGTCGCCCTTCCTTGGTCGTCCGCCCCTCATCTGTAAGACGAGACAGCGCCACGGAGTGTGACGTCGGCGGAACGGATCCGGCGGATCAGGAGGACCACAGCTCGGGATGCGGAAGATCGGCCAGTAGGTCGGTGACCTCGTCGTCGATGTGGACATCGACGCCGTGCTGGGGCAGTTCGGTGGCCAGGCGCGCCGCGATCGTCGGGGCGGTGCGGTATCGGAGCACGACGCCGTGCGAGAACCGCATCTGTACGCGGACTGGGGCCCTGGTTTCCGACATTGCCGTCACTTCACCTGATCGGTCGCTACACGTTGGCATTCAGCATCTTTCGAGCAGAGGCCAGTGTATCGGTGCCGCCTCGACGGCGCTCGAGAGCCCGGTGCCTCAGCGGCTCGCGGCGACCAGCTCCGCGCAGCGCTCGCCGACGAGCATGACGGTGATGTTCGGGTTCACGGTGGTGTGCTCGGGGAAGACCGAGGCGTCGGCGACGCGCAGCCCCTCGACGCCCTTCACGCGCAGCTGCGGGTCCAGGGGGCTCAGCGGATCGTCGGCGGCGCCCATCCGGACCGTGCCCGCCGGATGATAGACGGTGTTGTGGGTGCGGCGGATGTAGTCGGCCAGCTCGCCGTCGGTCCGCGCGTCCGGCCCCGGGTACAGTTCGCGGGCCACCCAGTCGGAAAGCGGTGCGGCCGCGGCGATCTCGCGCGCCTTGCGCAGGCCCGCGATCATCACGCGCATATCGTGGCCCTCGGGGTCGGTGAAGTAGCGCGGGTCGACCCGCGGCTTGTCGCGGAAGTCGCGCGAGCGCAGCCGGACGGTGCCCCGGGAGCGGGCGTGGGTGACATTCGGTGTGAGACAGAAGGTCTCGTCCGCGGTCGGGTAGCCCTGCCGCAGCGTGTGCATGTCGAACGGCACGCTGCCGTAGTGCATCATCAGGTCGGGCCGATCGAGCCCGTCGACGGTCGTGGTGAAGATGCCGATCTCCCACCACTGCGTCGAGCTGCGCACCATTTTCCGCTTCGTCTCGAAACCGATGACGCCCTCGGGGTGGTCCTGCAGGTGGGCGCCGACACCGGGGGAGTCGGCGAGAACCTCGATCCCGTTCTCGCGCAGGTGATCCGCGGGTCCGATGCCCGACAGCATGAGCAGCTTCGGCGAGTCGATGGCCCCGGCGCAGACGATGACCTCGCGGTCGGCCGAGATCCGGGTGGAGCGCCCGAACGCGTTGTCGATGATCTCGACACCCAGGGCCCGCCCGCCCTCGATCACGACCCGCTTCGCCCACGAGCCCGTCCGCACGGTCAGATTCGGCCGGTCCAGATTCGGGTGCAGGTAGCTCACCGACGAGGACGACCGGATGCCGTCGGCGCGGCTGTTGATCTGAAAGAAGTTGGCGCCGTTGACCACCGTGTGCCCCGAGTTGAACTCGGCGCGCGGAATCCCCACGGACGCACAGGCATCGAGCACCGCGACACCGCACGGATCGTCCGGCGGCACCGTCATGATGTGCACGGGGCCGCTGCGGCCGTGGTGGTCGCCCGGGGCATCGTTGGTCTCGATCCGCGAATACAGCCGGTACACCGAGTCCGAACCCCAACCGGCACACCCGTGGTCGCGCTCCCACGAGTCGAGGTCCTCGCGCGGCGCCCAGAACGCGATGCAGCTGTTGTGCGACGAGCAGCCGCCGAGCACCTTCGCGCGGGCGTGCCGCATGAACGAATTGCCGTTCTCCTGCGGCTCGATGGGATAGTCCCAGTCGTAGCCCGATTCGAGCAGCTCCATCCAGCGGTCGAGCCGCAGGATGGCGTCGTCGCCGACGTCGGACGGCCCGGCCTCGAGCAGGCAGACCGTCACCGACGGGTCCTCCGACAACCGGGACGCCACCGCCGCACCGGCGGAGCCGCCGCCGACGATCACATAGTCGTAGTTCACTTCTGCTCCCCTCGCTCGGCGAACCAACCGGTGACACCCGGCCGGAGATTCTCGTAGACGTGCTTGGCCTCGCGGTACTCGTGCAGGCCGGACGGACCCAGTTCGCGGCCGACACCGGAATGGCCGTAGCCGCCCCACTCGGCCTGCGGCAGATACGGCCCGAAGTCGTTGACCCACACCGTCCCGTGCCGCAGCCGGGCGGCGATGCGCCGCGCGCGGGCGGCATCCGACGACCACACCGCCCCGGCCAGGCCGTACTCGGTGTCGTTGGCGATGGCGACCGCCTCGTCCTCGGTGGTGAACGTCTCGACGGTCACGGTCGGCCCGAACGCCTCGTCGTGCACGCACGCCATGGCACGGGTGGCGCCGTCGATGACGGTCGGCAGATAGAACCAGCCGTCGTCGAGGTTGCCGGAGCCCTGGTCGCCGGTGGCGAACGCGCCGCCGGTGCGGATGACGGCGCCGTCGGCACGGGCCTGCTCGACGTAGGCGTGCACCTTGTCCCGGTGCGCGGCGGAGATGAGCGGCCCGGTCTCGGTGCCCTCCGCGAAGGGCAGCCCGATCCGGATCTGCTCGGCGCGCCGGACCAGTTCGTCGACGAAACGGTCGTGCGCCGACGCCTCGATCACGAGGCGCGCGCCCGCCGAGCACACCTGGCCGGAGTGCAGGAAGGCGGCGTTCAACGCGTTGTCGACCGCGGTGGCCAGCCGCTCGTCGGTGTCGCAGGCGTCGGCGAAGACTACATTCGGATTCTTGCCGCCGAGCTCGAGGGCCACCTTCTTGACCGTCGCGGCCGCCTCGCGGGCGATGACCCTGCCGGTGACCAGGCCGCCGGTGAACGACACCAGGTCGACGTCCGGATGCGCCGACAGCGGCGCCCCGGCGGTGGCGCCCGCGCCGAGCACCAGGTTCGCCACGCCCGGCGGCACGCCGAGATCGTGCAGCACCGACAGCAGCAGGATCGCCGTATGCGGGGTCAGCTCGGCCGGTTTCAGAACGAACGTGTTGCCCGCCGCCAGCGCCGGGGCGACCTTCCACGCGGCCTGCAGCAGCGGATAGTTCCACGGGGTGATCAGCCCGCACACCCCGACGGGTTCGTAGACGATCCGCGAGTCGACGTCGGGGGAGCCCGCGTCCACGACCCGGCCCGCGTCCTCGGCGGCCAGCTTGCCGAAGTACCGGAAGCAGTTCGCGATATCGGACATGTCGATATCCGACTCGTACGGCCGCTTGCCGGTGTCGAGGGTCTCGGCGCGGACGAACTCGTCGCGGCGGGTGTCGATCGCGTCGGCGACCCGCAGCAGCAGATCCCCGCGCTCGGCCGCCGCGGTCTCGCGCCAGGGGCCGCCGTCGAAGGCGCGGCGGGCGGCGGCGATGGCGGCCTCGGTGTCGGCCGCATCCGCTTCGGCGACCACGCCGACGACGGAATTGTCCGCGGGGCAACGGATCTCGCGGGTCTCGCCGGAGGCCGCGGGCCGCCAGGCGCCGTCGATGTAGAGGGTGTCGCTCATGCGCTCGGTGTCCCTTCCGGATCGCTGTCGGTCACGTCGTCATCGTCGGATGTCGGCTCGTAGTGGTCGGTCGCGGAGCGCCGCAGGTGCAGGTAGGCGAGGTGGCGCTCGTACTGGTCGAGGATGTCGCCGATGATCTGCTCGCGGGTGTAGCCGTTGAGCGAGTAGCCCTGCGAGCCCTCGGCCAGGTACACCTCGCAGCGGAAGTAGCGGTCCGCGGAGCGCTGCGCGAGGACCGCGTAGGTCGGGCTGGGCGCCGACACCGGCCAGACGCAGTATTCGAAGCGAGGATCGCTGGCCTGGTCGACCAGCAGGCTCGGCGACGGCATGCCCTCGCTGCGCCCGGATTCGTCGACGGTCGCGGTGATTCCGGTGCGGTTGAACTCGTCGGCGACCTCCCGCATCGCCGGAATCACGGTGTTGGTCACGAACTTCCGCGTCGCCGTCGCCCCCGGGTACTGCGTGGTGGCCAGCAGTCGGCGGCGCCAGTTGCCGTGCCCGGTGCCGCGCCCGGCCGCGATGGCCTTCGGCAGCGTCGTGCGGTAGCTGTCGAGCTTGTAGGACTCGGTGTGCAGCGAGCGCAGCAGCGCGAAGCCGATGAGCCCGAGGATGAACGAGAACGGCAGCCCCATGATGATGGTGGCGTTCTGCAGCGTCGCGATGGATCCGCCCGCCCCGGCGAACAGCATCGACAGCGTGAGCAGGCCGATCGCCGCGGACCAGAAGATGCGGGTGCCGGTCGCGCAGTCGGCCATCGGATCCGGCAGTTTCGAGGTGAAGTTGCCCATCACCAGCGACCCGGAATCGGCGCTGGTCACGTAGAACAGCAGACCGGTGAAGGTCGCGATGCCGAGCAGCAGCGGCGCGCCGGGGTACTGCTCGAGCAGCGAGTAGAAGCCGACCTCGGCCCGCTCGGCGGTCGCGGTGGCGAACTCCTTGTCGCCGCGGGCCACGTCCAGCGCGCTGTTGCCGAAGATCGAGATCCACATGACGATGAAGCTGAACGGCACGACGAGCACGCCGAAGATGAACTGCCGCAGCGTGCGACCGCGGGAGATGCGCGCGAGGAACAGGCCGACGAACGGCGCCCACGCCACCCACCACGCCCAGAAGAACAGCGTCCAGGAATCGAGCCAGGTGCTCGGCTGGTTGGCCGTCTCGGGATTGCGGTCCCAGGCGAAGGTGTCGAGCGTGCGGTCGAGGAAGGTCGACAGGTAGTCGCCCGTGTTCTCGGTGAGCCCGTTGAGCAGGAAGTCGGTGCGGCCCGCCACCAGGATGTAGATCAGCAGCGCGATCGCCATGATGACATTGAGCTCCGACAGCCGCCGGATGCCCTTGTCGACGCCCGTCGTCGCCGAGATCGTCGTGATGACGATCGACAGCGCGATGAGCCCGATCTGGGCGGCCTTGCCCTGCGCGATGCCGAACATCTCGTGCAGGCCGTAATTGAGCTGCACGACACCGATACCCAGCGAGGTGGCGATGCCGAAGATGGTGCCGAGCACGGCGGCGACGTCGATCGCGTCGCCCCATCGGCCGTGGATGCGCTTGCCGAAGATGGGGTGCAGCGCGGCCCGGATGGTGAGCGGCAGATTGCGCCGGAACGCGAAATAGGCCAGCGCGCCGCCCATGAGCGCGTACATCGCCCAGCCGGTGACGCCGTAATGGAAGATCGTCCAGGTCACCGCCTCGCGGGCGGCGTGATTGGTCTCGGCCGGGCCGACGGGCGGCTTGATGTAGTTGTAGACGGGTTCGGCGACGGAGAAGAACATCAGATCGATGCCGATGCCCGCGGCGAACAGCATCGCCGTCCAGGTGAACAGGCTGAACTCGGGGCGCGACTCCTCCGGACCCAGCCGGAAGTTGCCGTACTTGCTGGCGCCCAGGAACACGACCAGTCCGACGAGAAACGTCCCGAGCACGAAGTACCACCAGCCGAACCAGGTGGAGATGAAGGTCTTGACCTCCCCGACCACCGTCTCCGCGCCCTCCGGCGAGGCGAGTGCCCAGATCGCGAAGGCGAGCACGATCCCGGCGGCGGCGAGAAAGACGGGCTTGTTGACCGAACGGCGATCCGCCACGGGATGCAGGGGGCCGGTGGCGTCGCTGTGCGCAGCGGTCTCGGCAGGGTCCGGCGGATCGCTGGCGCCACTCATGGGAGGAACGCTAGCCGGGATCTGCCGCCGTCGGTTCGAGGCGCGCTAGTTGTCCGGTGGTTTGCCGAGGCCGGTGGTGAAGCGGTCGAAGATCTCGGTGGGGCGGACGGTGAAGCTGTCGTCGGTCTCGTGTGCGGTGGCCGCGAGTTCGAGATGTCCGGCGCGCCACCAGTACACCCACGGGTTGATCGGCCACGGTTCGTCGGCGTAGGACACCGCCGCCAGCTGGGCCAGGACGGCGACGGCCCCGACCACCTCGGGCCCGTCGACGGGGTAGGCGTAGACGGACTGCTTCGACGGCATGATCAGCACCGCACCGCCCCGGCCGGTCACGGGGTAGTCGCCGAGCCAGCGGGCATGCGCGGTCAGATATTCGGGCCCGGTCAGCATCGAGATCGGCGGGAGGTTCTCGGCCAGGGGCACGTCGAAGCGATGCCGCTGCACCTCGACTCCGGCGTCGCGCCGCACATTGCGTTCGGCGAGCGTGAACAGGTCGAATTCGCTGATGGGCCAATACCGCAACATCTCGTAGGTGACCGGGGTGACCGTGTGCACGCGATCGATGAGGACCCGCTGGATCAAACCGGGCGCGACCACCCGCCGCACCACGTCGGCGCCGACGGATTCGGTGGCGTACAGGCGGGTCCTGATCAGCCCGCGCATGGCCGCGAAATCGGTGTAGTCGAGCGGGTCGTCGCGATCGGTCTCGATCGTGATCGCCCGGGTGTCGACGTAGTCGGCGACCAGCGCCGCCCACTGGTCGGCCGGGCGGGCCGCGGCCAGGCGCCGCATATTGCCCAGCGCCAGGGTGAACGTCGTGGGCCCCGACAGGGTGACGACGTCGGGGCCCGTCATCTGGCAGGCGTATCCGCGCCGGCGGGCGGCGGACTGCACGAGCGACAGCAGCCGATCGTGGTGCGCGGTGGACATTCCCGGCTCCCCCTGTTTCCAGTCGATGGGTGGTTCGCGACCACCGTAGGTCTGGATCCCAGTGTGCTGCACGGCGTACGGCGGCGGCATTCAGGAGGAGATTCCGGGTGTCCGGTGCAGGTAGGTCGAATCGGTCACCTGCTCGACCAGGAACGCCGCCACGTCCGCGCGCGAGATCTTCAGGGCGAGACCCTTTTCCGAGGCGGACAGGTCGCGGCGGTACGTGCCGGTGGCCGGGCCGTCGGTGAATGCGCTGGGCCGCACGATGGTCCAGTCGAGGTCGCTGCCCTTGACGTAGTCCTCCTGTCGGCCGTGATCGGCGTAGGCCTGGCGCAGCAGCATGCCGAACAGCAGATACTTCCAGACGAAGTTCAGGTTCGGGCGGCTGTCGCCGACGCCGAGACTGGACATGCACACCAGGCGCTTCACACCGGAGCGGGTCATCGCCTCGATCACGGTGCGGGTGCCCTCGGCGCGCACCACGCCCTTGCGGCCCGCGCCCAGCGTGACCACCACCGCGTCCTGCCCGGTGACGGCCCGCTGGACGGCGGCCGGATCGAGGACGTCGCCCTCCGCGATGCGCAGGCGCTCATGGGTTTTCGTGATGTTCTCCGCACTGCGCGAGTAGGCCGTGACCTCGTGGCCCCGCGCGAGCGCCTGCTCGACGACGAGCCTGCCGATGGTGCCGCTGGCGCCGAAGACTGCGATTCTCATAACTGCTCCAACCTCGTGAAATGCACTGGATCGTGCTGGGATCCAGTACACCCGGCGGCGGCGCGGCGAACCATCGTTCACAGTCTCGCCGACATAAGCGAGCGTCGGCCCGTCCGTCTTTCAAGCACTTGATTCAATCAGTTGATTGCGGCAGACTGCTCCCAAGGGAAGGAGCTGCCGGATGCCTGGTGACATGGAGAGCCTGTGTGCGCCCTACGAGATCGAGTTCCCGTTCGAGAGAACGGTCGGGCCGATCGTGGGGACGTTTCTCGCCGGGCTGCGGGAGCGGCGGCTGATCGGCGCGCGCACCGACCGCGGCGCCGTGCTCTGCCCGCCCGCCGAATTCGACCCGGTCACCGGGCGCGCCCCGACCGAGCTGGTGGAGCTGGAGCCCGTGGGCACCGTCGAGTCGTGGACCTGGGTGCCGCACCGGCCCGGTGATCCGGTCGAGGGCGATTTCGCCTGGGCGCTCATCGCCGTCGACGGCACGGAGGGCACCTTCTTCCACGCGCTGGACGCGGGCGGGGATCCGGCGCGCATCCACCGGGGGTTGCGGGTGCGGGCGCGCTGGGCCGCGGAGCGGCGCGGCGAGCTGGGAGACCTCGTGTGCTGGGAACCGGAGGAGATGTGAAACAACCGAAACAGCCACTGCCGGAACCGGTTCGGCTGATGCCGACACCGCTGCGCATGGAGTACACGTTCGTCGCCGGGGTGGGGCGCTCGGCGTTTCTGCGGGGGCTCGCGCGGCGGCAGCTGCTGGCCCGCACCTGTCCGTCGTGCCGCCATGTCTATCTGCCCGCGCCGGAATTCTGCGCCCGCTGCCTGGTCGAACTGGAGGCGCCCGCCGAACTCGACGGGCGCGGCACCGTCTCGACCTTCTGCGTGGTGAGTTTTCCGTTCCCGGGACAGGAGATCGAGCCGCCGTACGCGGTCGGCTACATCCAGCCGCACGGCGCCGACACCCGGCTGATGCACCTGATCCGCGAGGTCGATCTCGCGCAGGTGCACATCGGCATGGAGGTCGAACCCGTCTGGGCCGACGGCGATCTGGAGCCGTCGTGGATGAGCATCCGTCACTACCGGCCCACGGCGGCGGAGGTTCGTCATGCGTGATATCGCCGTCGTCGGCTTCGCCCAGTCGCCGTGCCTGGCCGCCAATCGGCGCGACGATATGGCGGGCATTCTGCTGCCGGTGATCCGGGAGGCCCTGGCCGCGGTCGAACTCGACCGGGACCGAGTGGATTTCGTCTGTTCGGGCAGCCACGACTTTCACGAGGGCCGCACCTTCGCCTACATCGACTCGCTCGACGCCGTCGGCGCCTGGCCGCCGATCGCGGAGTCGCACGTGGAAATGGATGCCGCGTGGGCGTTCTACGAGGCGTGGACGTGGCTGCAGCTGGGGCAGGGCGATATCGCGCTGGTCTACGGCATCGGGCGCGGTTCGCTGCCCGGCGATCTGGATCAGGTCGTGCCCACGCAGCTCGATCCGTACTACCTGACGCCGCTGCGGCCGCATCGGGATGCGATCGCGGGGGTGCAGGCGTGTGCGCTGGTGCAGGCGGGGGCGACCACCGAGGCGGAGATGGCGCGAATCGTCGCCCGCAGCCTGGCGGACGCGCGGTCCAATCCGTACGCGCAGGTGTCCGGCGACCATGAGGTCGAGGCGCTGCTCGCGGCACCGTATGTCGCGTCTCCGCTACGGCGCCACGATATTTCGCCGGTCGGCGACGCGGCCGTCGTCGCGGTGCTCGCGGCCGATGACACCGCCAGGAACCTGTGCGAGCGGCCCGCCTGGGTGCGCGGGGTGGACCACCGGATGGACGGACACTACCCGGGAGCGCGCGACCTGACCCGCGCCCCGTCGGCGGCCCTCGCGGCCGAACGGGCCGGTCGCGCAGCGGGATTCGGGCCGGGCGAGGTCGACGTCGCCGAGCTGCACGTCGAATACTCCGCGCAGGAGCCGCTGCTGGTCCGTGAGTTCGGCCTGGGCGCCGCGACGGCGATCAACCCGTCGGGTGGTCCGCTGGCCGGTCGGCCGACCACGGCGACGGGCCTGCTGCGCATCGGCGAGGCGGCCCGCGAGATCCACTCCGGCCGCGCCCGCCGCGCCCTGGCGCACGCCACCAACGGCCAAGCGCTGCAACAGAATATGGTCTGCCTCCTGGAAGGTGATCCGGCGTGAGTGAGCCCATTGCCGTCATCGGTATCGGCCAAGGTAAGCAGGCCAAGCGGCGCGAGACGACCATCGGGGCCCTGGTGCGAGAGGCGGTCGCGGCCGCGATGGCCGATGCCGGACTGGAACTCGGCGACGTCGACGCGATCGTGCTGTCCAAGACGCCGGACCTGTTCGACGGCGTGATGAATCCCGAGCTGTACCTCGCCGATGCGCTGGGTGCCCGCGGGCTGCCGGTGACGCGGGTGTTCACCGGCGGCAGCGTCGGCGGGCACGCGGCCATCTACGGCGCGCACCTGATCGAGGCGGGCCTGGCCCGGCGGGTGCTGGTCGCCGCGTATTCCAAGGAGTCCGAGGGCAATTTCACGTGGGCGCTGTCGCGGGGGCTGCCGTTCAGCGCCAAGCTCGGCGCCGGGGCGGGCGGGCATTTCGCGCCCGTCATCCGCGAGTACATCCGCCGGTCCGGGGCGTCCGAGCACATCGGCTGGCAGGTGGCGGTGAACCATCGGCTCAACGCCCTGCGCAATCCCTATGCGCACGTGCACATGCCGGATATCTCGATCGAGCAGGTGCGGGAATCGCGGATGCTGTGGGATCCGATCCGCTACCTCGAGTCGTGCCCGTCCTCGGACGGCGCCGCCGCCATCGTGCTGACCGGCGCCGCCGACGTCGGGAATCCGGAGCGCCCGCCGGCGTGGATCCACGGCATGTCCTTCCGCACCGAGACCGGCCATTTCGCCGGGCGCGACGAGGTGAACCCGCGCGCGGGCGCCGAATGCGCCGCCGACGCCTACCGGCAGGCCGGAATCGCCGATCCCGCACGGGAAATCGACACCGCCGAGCTGTACATCCCCTACAGCTGGTACGAGCCGATGTGGATGGAGAACATCGGCCTGGCCCCGCTGCACGAGGGCTGGAAGCTCGTCGACGACGGCACCACCCGCTTCGAGGGCAGGCTGCCGGTGAATCCGTCCGGCGGCGTCCTGTCCGGGAATCCCACGGGCGCAACGGGTCTGGTGCGCTTCCTGGAGGCCGCCCTGCAGGTCCGCGGCATGGCCGGGGACCATCAGGTCCCCGATGCCCGCCGCGCCATCGGCCACGCCATGGGCGGGGCCTCGCAGTTCCACGCGCTGTGGGTCGTGGGCAGTGAAAGGCCGACATCGTGAGTGGCACAGCCGATTCCGTGCCCGCCGAACCGCTGCTGGTGGAGCGCAGCGGGCCCGTGGCGGTGGTGACCATGAACCGGCCGCATCGGCGCAATGCCATGGACCTGGCGATGATCAATCTGCTGGCCGGGACCTGGGACGAGATCGACGCCGACGACGAGATCCGGGTGGCGATCCTGACCGGGGCGGGCGACACCTACTGCGTGGGAGGCGATCTCGGCGACGGCTGGATGACCGGCGGCCGGGGCCGGGCCGACTACGATCCGGCGGCCATCGGCCGGGGCCTGCTGCTCACCGGCCCGCTGCGCAAGCCGCTGATCGCCGCGGTCAACGGGGCCTGCCTGGGCGGCGGCCTGGAGATGTTGCAGCAGACCGATATTCGCGTCGCCGAGGAGCAGGCCACGTTCGGACTGCCCGAGGTGCAGCGCGGGCTGATCCCCGGCGCCGGATCGACCGTGCGGCTCAAGCGGCAGATCCCGTACACCAAGGCCGCGGAGATGATCCTCACCGGCGATCCGCTGACCGCCCGCGAGGCATACGAATTCGGCCTGGTCGGACACGTCGTTCCCGCGGGCGGCGCGCTGGCCCGGGCACACGACATCGCGGACCGCATCGCCCGCAACTCGCCGCTGGCGGTGCAGCACGCCAAGGCGTCGCTGCTCGCCAGCGGGTGGCTGGCGGAGGAGGACGCGCGGAAGATCGAGGGCCGCTTCGTCCGCGAGGTGATCGCCTCCGACGATGCCCGGGAGGGGCGAAAGGCGTTCGTGGAGAAGCGGGAACCGAGGTTCACCGGGCAATGACCGCACCGACAGGAGACAGTATGCGACGGGTATTCGTCGTCGGCGTCGGCATGACGCCGTTCGTGAAGATCGGCTCCCGCGAGTGGACCTATCCCGAGATGGTGGGCGAGGCGGTGCGCGGGGCGCTGGGCGATGCGGGCATCGGCTACGACCGGGCGCAGCGCGCGGCCGTCGGCTACGTGTTCCAGCCCTCGGCCGCCGGGCAGCGCGCCCTCTACGACATCGGCCTGACCGGAATCCCGGTCGCCAACGTGAACAACAACTGCGCCACCGGATCCACCGCGCTGATGCTGGCCCGCGAGTGGGTCGGCGGCGGGCTGGCGGAGGTGGCGCTGGCCGTCGGATTCGAGCAGATGACGAAGGAGGCGATGGCGGGCCCGGCGACCAGGCCCGCGGTCACCACCGTCGACCATCATCTGCGCGTGATGGCCGATCAGTACGACTTCGGCACCGCGCCGATGACCACCCAGTTCTTCGGCAACGCCGCGCTCGAGCATGCGAAGCGCTACGGCACCACCCCCGAGCAGCTGGCGCGGGTCGCGGTGAAGAACCACGAGCACTCCACCCGAAACCCCTTGGCGCAGTTCCGGAATGCCTACACCCTGGAGCAGGTGCTCGGCGATCGCCCCGTGCACGGGCCGCTCACCCGCTCGCAGTGCTCGCCGATGTCCGACGGCGCCGCGGCGGCGGTGCTGGTGAGCGAGGACTTCGTCCGCGAGCACGGCCTCGAGGCGCAGGCCGTGGAGATCCTCGCGCAGGAACTGGTCACCGACGGCGCCTCCGCCTTCGACACCGGATCGATGATCGACGTCGTGGGCGCGCCGATGACCCGCGCCGCGTCCCGGCGCGTATTCGACACCGCGGGCCTCACCATCGCCGACGTGGACGTGATCGAACTGCACGACTGCTTCTCGATCAACGAGCTGATCACCTACGAGGCGCTCGGCCTGTGCGGCGAGGGCGAATCCGGCGCGCTGGTGGAATCCGGCGCCACCACCTACGGCGGCACCTGCGTGGTCAACCCGTCCGGCGGGCTGATCTCCAAGGGCCACCCGCTCGGCGCCACCGGCCTGGCCCAGGCGACCGAACTGTCCTGGCAGCTGCGGGGGATCGCCGGTGACCGGCAGGTGCCGGACGCGCGAATTGCGCTGGCGCACAACCTCGGTCTCGGCGGTGCCTGCGTCGTCACGCTGTACGCGGCCCCATCGATCGGAAACCACTGAACCTCGGAGCTGAAATACCTATGAGCACAATCGATCCCGATACTCGGCTGCGGCTGCCCGTACACAATGGGCACAGCCTGCTGGCCGGGCTGCGCCGCCACCGCAACGTTCCCGTGCTGACGCTCGGTGACACCGTGCTCACCGGTGGTGAGGTGCTGGATGCGATCAGTCGCTACATCGCCGCGTTCGCGGCCCACGGCGTCGACACCGGCACCCCGGTCGGAGTACTCGCGCTGAACCGTCCGGAGGTGCTGTTCACCATCGGCGCGGGTCAGGTGCGTGGGCATCGGCGCACCGCGCTGCACCCGATCGGCGGGCTGGACGACCACGCCTACGTGCTGTCGGACGCGGGCATCACCACCCTGGTGCTCGATCCGGTACCGGCCTTCGTGCAGCGCGCCCGGGAACTGGTCGACCGGGTGCCCCAGCTGACCCGCGTGCTGGTCCTGGGCCCGGTGCCCGACGAACTCGCCGACGTCGGCGTCGACCTGCTCGCCGCCGCCGACAAGTTCGAACCGGAGCCGATCGAGGCCGCCGAACTGCTGCCCGACGACGTCATCTCGATCAGCTACACCGGCGGCACCACCGGAAAACCCAAGGGCGTCATCGGTACCGCGCTCACCATGGCCACCATGACGCAGATCCAGCTGTCGGAATGGGAGTGGCCGAGGCGGCCGAAATTCCTGATCTGCACGCCGCTGTCGCACGCGGGCGCCGCGTTCTTCCTGCCGGTGGTCCTGCTGGGCGGGCAGTGCGTGGTCGTGCCCCGGTTCGATGCGGGAGAAGTGTTGCGCGCCATCGAGGAACACAAGATCACCGCCACCATGCTGGTGCCGTCGATGATCTACGCGCTGCTCGATCACCCGGATATCGCGACCCGCGATCTGTCGTCGCTCGAGACCGTGTACTACGGGGCCTCGGCCATCGATCCGACGCGCCTGCGGCAGGCCATCGACCGGTTCGGGCCGATCTTCGCCCAGTACTTCGGGCAGTCCGAGGCCCCCATGGCGATCAGCTATCTCGGCAAGGACGAGCACGACGAGCAGCGGCTGAGCTCCTGCGGGCGTCCGTCGGCGGCATTGCGCGTCGCACTGCTCGACCCGGACGACAATGTCGTCGCGCCCGGCGAGGTCGGTGAGATCGGCGTATCCGGTCCGCTGCTGGCGGGCGGCTACCTGAATCTGCCCGAGGTGACCGCGGAGACCTTCCGCAACGGCTGGCTGCGCACCGGCGACCTCGCCCGCGCCGACGAGGACGGCTTCCTGCACATCGTCGGGCGCAGCAAGGACATGGTGGTCACCGGGGGGTTCAACGTCTTTCCCCGGGAGGTGGAAGACGTTGTCTCCGAACATCCCCGGGTGCGCAGCGTGGCCGTCGTCGGGGTGCCCGACGCGCGCTGGGGCGAGGCCGTCACCGCGGTCGTCGTGCTCGCGCCGGAGGCGGCGGACGATCCGGCGGCCGTCGCGGAGGTGACCGCGCAGATCCAGGAGACGGTCAAGCGGCGCAAGGGTTCGGTGCAGGTGCCCAAGCACGTTCTCGTGGTCGAGGAGCTTCCGCTGACGGGTCTGGGCAAGCCGGACAAGAAGGCGGTGCGGGCGCTCGCGGCGCAGCGCCTGGGTCTGTGACCGAAGCCGGAATCCTACAATGCGCCACGTGACGAGTGCAGCGAGCGGCGGAACCGAACTTCGCGTGAGCGATGAGGAACTGGCCATGCCGACGGACCGGCGGCTGGTGCTGGCCGCGGAGCGGCTGTTCGCCGAGCGCGGCATCGACGGCGTCTCGCTGCGCGCGGTGATGTCGGCCGCCGGTGCGAATGTCGCCGCCGTGCACTATCACTTCGGATCCAAGGACGCGCTGGTCGAGGCGCTGATCCGGCAGCGCAGCGATATAGTCGCGGTCCGGCGCGCCGCGCTGCTCGACGAGATGGAGCGTTCGGGCGCGGTCACCTCGCGCGGGCTCGCCGAGGCATTCGTGATCCCGGTGTGGGAGATGGCGACGGGGGAGGGGGCGTCGTGGGTGAAGTTCATCGCCGGGATCGTCGGCGGTGGGCATCCCGCGTTGACCGTCGTGGCGGACGGTTTCGCCGATCAGGCGGTGCGGTTCATGTCGCTGCTGGGCCGTGCCGTCCCCGAACTCCCCTCCGGCACAATGCGTTTCCGCCTGGCCCAGGCCATGACGCTGACCTTCCAGGTGCTGGGCGATCTGGACCAGACCCAGAACCTGCTCGCGATCTCCGGCGTGCGGCTCGGGCCCGACGAGGTCTTGACCGAACTGGTCGATGTCGTGACCGCGATCCTCGCGGGCCCGCCCTAGGGCCCAGATTGTGAGATTCGCCCTCGATTCCGATAGACAACCCCTCTGATTGCTGAGAGTATGCCCGCGTGAAGTGCGATGGCGGTTCGGCCTGGTGATCCCATCCGTCCGCATCGCGAAAGGTGGGACGACACCGGTCTCCGACAGGGGAGCGGTACACGAGGGGGTCGTGTGGCGACGACTGCGCAACTGCGGGCGGTACTGGCGGTCCTGCAGGTCGGTGCGGACGACTTGGCGGCCGGTGCGACAGCGCCGGATCGGTCGGTCGAGCACGCCGAGCTGGCCGGTTTGCTGCACCGCGTCATCAGCAAGGAGCTGCGAGAGGTGATCGTGGCGGCACCGCTCGGCGAAACCGAGCGCCGCTGGTCGGCCGCCAATGCCGTGCAGCCCGGCGAGGTGGTGCTCTCGGAGCAGGCCCAGTTCGATGCGCGCTGGCTGCGCGATCGCATAGCAACTCTGGTGTCCCACAGCGGACCCGACCCGATTCCCGCGCTGCTGGCCGCCGCGGTCCAGGCCGTCGATGCCGCCACGGCGTTGCTGGCCCTGGCGCGCGACCCGCACGGCATGGGCAGCCAGGACGCCTGGCAGGCCGTCATCGACGATCTGGCCACCGCGTTCCACCTGGTCAACGACGAGCACAACGGCATCACCCAGCCGATCAGACAGGGGTGAAAGCCGCTATGCCGCCGCGGGTTCGGCCCGGTCGGCGGATCGCCGCAGGTAGTAGGCCGCGGCCACGAACAGCGCGAGGGTCAGCCAGATGTAGGCGTTGTGGTAGAAGACGCCCAGGTGGGCCCGGGACGGCAGGGCGATGATGCTGCTCATGGTGGGGTCGTAGAACGACAGCACGCCGCCCGAGGCGACCACCGCCGCCACCACCAGGCCGAGCGGTGCGGCCAGGCCGCGGCGGCGCAGCGCGAGGTCGGTCAGGTAGATCAGCAGCGGGGCCAGCCAGACCCAGTGGTGCAGCCAGCTGTACGGCGACACCGCGGTGGTGGTGAGCCCGACCAGAACCACCGCGGGCAGCTCGTGCCCGGTCAGCGACAGCCGTCGCGCCAGGATCAGGCAGATCGCGGCGACCGCGAGTGCGCCCGCGAGCCAGAGCAGTTGGTGGGTGCCCGCCACGCCGATGGTCCGGGCGACCATGCCGCGCAGCGATTCGTTCTGCGGGTTCTCCGGGACACCCACGCGGGTCGGGTCGGCGAAGGCGCCGCTCCAGAAGGTCAGCGAATCCCTCGGCAGGGCCGCGAGTCCGACGAGCACGGTCGCGGCGCAGGCGGCCGTGGCCGTCGCGGCGGCGCGATAGCGGCGGGTGACCAGGAAATAGACCACGAAGAAGGCGGGGGTCAGCTTGATTCCCGCCGCGATCCCGGTCAGCGCGCCCTTCCAGCGCGAGGAGTCCGGCAGCGCGGTATCGGCCAGCACGAGCAGCAGCAGGAAGATATTGATCTGCCCGAACGCCATCGTCTCGCGCACCGGCTCGCACCACATCAGCAGCCCGGCGGCCGAGCCGCCCGTCACGAGCAGCCGCAGGTCGCGGCGGTAGCCGAGCATCGACAGCGCCGCCCAGCAGGACGCGGTCAGCATGGCGAAGTCGCCGAACGCGCCGGCGTAGGTGAACAGGTCGCCGCGCAGCGCGACCAGCGGCAGGAACACCAGCGCCGCGAACGGGGTGTAGACGAACTCCCAGACGCCGCGGGTATTGCCCAGCAGCGGGGTGTCGTAGATGGAGACGCCGTCGACCACGCGATTCGCGGCGATCTGGTAGACGCCCAGATCCTTCAGATGCAGCAGGATCGGCGGCGCGTCGACGACCTGCTTGGCGTAATATCCACCGGCCACCGCGCCCAGCACGAGCAGCGCCCAGAACGCCGCGGCCGGGATGGGTCGGCGCTGCGGGGCGACGCCGGTCGAGGACGGCGCCGCCGCGTCCTCGATCGTCGATACCGACACGCTCACTCCCAACGATCGGGGCTCCGAACCGGCCCCACGGTAGTAGCAGCGGGGCCGGTGGCGCCAACCGGACGGTGCGGACTCGAACGGTTCGCTCGGATCAGCGCGATGACCAGGCCGAGGGCCACCACCGACAACCCGCCGCCGAGCGCGCCGACAGCGGACAGGCCCGCCCGATCGAGCGCCACACCGCCCAGGCCCGCACCGATCACGATGCCGACATTGAATCCGGACACCGCGAACGACAGCGCGAGTTCGCCGCCCGGACCGGCGGCGCGATGGATCGCGGATTGGATCACGGGAACGAACGACCACGCGGCGAGCTGCCAGACCGCGACGAGCACGACCGCTCCGAGGGCCGACGCGGTGGCGGGCAGCACGAGCGACAGGGCCACCATGGTCACGGCCGCGGTGCCCGCGAGCGCCGCCCGGGGATGCGCATCGGCGAGCCGCCCGCCGAGCAGGTTGCCGAACACCGCGCCGAGCCCGGCGAGAAACAGCACGCCGGTGACCGCGGCGTCGCCCAGTCCCGCACGGGAGTGCAGAAGTGGTGCGAGATAGGTGAACACGGCGAACGAGCCACCCCAGAACACCACGATCGCGCCCAGCCCGAGCAGCACCGGCCGACCGCGCAGGGCGGCGAATCGCTCCCGCTGGGAATGGGATCGGTCGCCACGCAGCGGCGGCAGCAGGCGGTGGTTGAGCGCGAGGGCGGCCAGCGCGGGCACGGCCAGGCCGCCGAGCGCGAGGCGCCAGCTGAGCCCCTGGCCGAGCAGGGTGCTGGCGGGCACGCCGAGCGCGGTGGCGGTGCTGACACCGGCGACGATCGTCGCGATCGCCCGTGCGCGACGGGGTTCGGCGGCGAGCCGGGCCGCGGCCGCGATGGCGGTCGCGAGGTAGAGACCCATCGTGGCGCCGCTGACCACGCGGGAGGCGAGCAGTACCGGATAGTTCGGCGCCAGCCCCGCGACCACATGGCCCGCGGCGAACACCGCCAGGGTCGCGACGAGTACGCGACGCCGGTCGGCCCCGGCGAACACCGCGGCGAGTACGGGCGCGCCGAGTGCCAGGGCCAGGGCGTTCGCCGTCACCAGCTGACCGGCCGTGCCGGGGCTTGTGTGCAGGTCGTCCACGATCTGCGGTAGCAGGCCCACCGGCACGAACTCGGTACACGCCACGGCGAACGCGCCCGCGAACAGCGCTGGCAGCCAGCCGCGCCGGTCGGTCTCGGGGAGTGCCTGAGCTGTAACCGTCATACATCCAATGCTGGTTACGACACCGGTGTATGTCAATAGGCGGTTACCATGGGCTCATGCATCCGAAGGATCCGTCGACCGCGCCGCTGCCGTTGCGCTGGGTGGAGGACCTGATCAATACGCGCAGCCTGGTGTACGGGACCGACGACCTCGCGGACGCGCAAACGCTGCGCCGCTGGTTCGTCGAGCGTGACCTGCTGGCCGCGGGGCACGCGGTGGCCGAAGCCGACCTGCACCGGGCGATCCGGCTGCGAGAAGGGTTGCGGGCGTTGCTGATCGGCCGGGAGGAGCCCGGCGTCGACGTCGGCGATCTGGATCGGTTGGGGCGGGAGCTGCCGCTGGTGGTGCGGTCGGCGGGCGGCTGCGCGCGGCTGGTGCCCGGGGCGCCGGAGTCGGCCGAAGCGGCACTGGCGCGCCTGCTGGCGATCGTGGTGACCGCGACCGCGGACGGCACCTGGGGCCGCCTCAAGGCATGCCGCAACCCCGGCTGTCGCTGGGCCTATTACGACCACTCGCGCAACAGGTCACGCACCTGGTGCTCGATGGAAACCTGCGGCAACCAGGCGAAGGTTCGGGCCTTCCGGAGCCGGTCCGGGTAGCCTCACGGGTTCGGGGTCAACAGCACCAGGGGGATCTCGCGGGTGGTCTTGCGCTGGTAGTCGCCGTACCCCTTGAAGACCTCGACGACGCGGGGCCAGAGGGCGGCACGCTCGGCTTCGGTGGCGATCCGGGCCGTCATCGGCCGCTTGGGGCCGCTCTGCACCGACACCTCGACGGCGGGGTTGTCGCGCAGGTTCAGAAACCACGCGGGATGGGTGGGATCGCCGCCGCGCGAGGCCACGATGACGATCGTCTCGTCGTCGATGATCGGCGCGGTCAGCATGACGCTGCGCGGTGCGCCCGACTTGCGGCCGATCGTGGTGAGCTCGAGGGCGGGCATTCCCACGATGGTCCGGCCCAGCCTTCCGCCGCTGATCTTCAGCAGCGCACGGTGAATGGCGTTCTGAACCTTCAGCTGGGTATCACTGGGCATACCGCGCAATATACTTCAGCGCGCGGCATACCGGAGCCCCTGAGCCACAGCGGATCTCGAACGGGGCGCCTCAGATGCTGCCGCCGATCACCGTGGTCACGATCCTGCGAACGGATTCGGGGTCCGGCGCGCCGCCTTCGCCGCCCGCCGACAGCAGGTGGCCGGAGCCGATGAGCGTGAGGCCCAGGGTGTCGACATCGGCATCGGCGGGGAGTCGGCCCAGGTCGCGCTCGGCGGTGAGGTAGGCGGAGATCATCGCCCCGGCCTCGGACAGGACGGGCAGGCCGGTCGCCCCGGCCCGGCGCAGGCGGGCGCGCAGCTCGTCGCGGAAGGTGATGAGCGGCACGATCGCCACGGCCACCGAGCCGAACACGGCCACCAGCGCCTCGGTGAGATTGTCGACAATCGTTGCGGTGCCTGCGGATTCGCGCAGGGCCGCGGCCCGCGCCCGCATCCGCTCGGTGCGGTCGAGGACCAGCTCGGCGAGGAATGCGTCGAAATCCTCGAAGTGCCGGTGCAGTACGCCCTTGGCGCAGCCCGCCTCGGCGGTGACCGCCCGGCTGGTCACCGCGGCCGCACCGTCCCGGAGCAGGATGCGCTCGGCGGCATCGAACAGTTGCTCCCGCACATCGCGCAGGGCGACTCCGGTCGGCATCTCTCTCCTTCCGTTCATCGACAACCTCAGGTTGACGAGTGGGGGGGGGGGGGCCCAAAAATTGAGAGTAGCGACGGAAAAAAAAGAGAGACACAACCCCCCCCCCGCCCCCCCCCCCCCCCCACGCGCCGCCGGACGAAGCGGAGGG
>NZ_JARWQD010000279.1 GCF_029869545.1 Nocardia wallacei
CGGAATCTCCGCCGCCGCAACCACCTTCACCATATCCGGGTCGGCCCGGCCGCCCGAGACGTCGTTGACCACCGACACCCCCGCCGCGGGGGGCCGTGCGGCGGGGGCTACGCGTCATCGGTGGCGGGTTCTGGCCAGTGGTGGATTGTCCGGTGGTAGTCGTTTCTGCCCAGTTGGGCGCGGATCCGGGCGGTTTCCACGTGTGCTGGGAGGGTGGGGACCGGCTGTCCGGGTTCGGGGGGCTCCGGCTGCGGGCGGATCGCCTCGGATTCGGCGAGCCAGCCTGAGGCCTCGCGCCATACCGTGTGCCGGTCGGGTGCACCGCGCAGGAGCAGGCTGCCGTATTCGGGGGCGATGCGCATCGCCGAGCCCAGATGCTGCAGGCATCGGGCGATTCCCAGGGCGTGGTCGAGTTCCCGGTAGCGGGTCAGGGCACGCTGCCAATACCGCAGGGCCCGGCGCGGTTCGCCGCGAATCCACCACAGCACGCCCAGGGTCTCGTGCACCTGGGCCAACCCGGACGGATCGCGCCCGTCCCGCGCGAGCGATTCCGCGACGGCCAGCCGGTTGCGCGCCACATCGAGACGGCCCTGGTGCAGATGCACCACCGACAGGTCGATCAGGACGCCGACCTCCCCCACGACATCCCTGCGCGGCAACAGTTTCCACGCGCGTTCGAGCAGCTTCTCCGCCCCGGCGAACCGGTCGGGTTCCGGCGCCACCGGGTGCCGGTCCGGCCGCGTCGCCCGCCGCCGATCGAAATCGGCCAGTGCCCACTCCAGCGCCCGCAGCCCGTCCCGCTGGGCGCGGCGGGCGGCGAGCCCCGCGTGATACCGGTGCAGCCGGGTCACCGCCGGACCCGAATCGCGTCGCGCGCCGCGGATCTCCGCGAGTTCGTGCTCGACCACGAACTCGGCGGACCGCGAATGCTCGATCACCCTCGCAATGTCCTCGGCCACACCGTTTCTCGCCGCGCTCCACCCGTTACGGGCGTACCAGACGTCCAGGGCGTCGGCGATCTCGATCAACTCGGGGATGCCCGCCGGGAGCGCCTCCGCGGCCGCCAGTGCCCGGCAGCCCGACAGCACCCGGCGCAATTGTTCCTCCTCCAGTTCGAACCATCGGCGCGCGCCCGCGGCGAGGCGGCCGCTGTCGAGGGCGATCGCCCACCGGCGCGCGCGATCGGCATGATGGCGGACCAGCGCCGGGACCGCCGCCCGCCATTCGTGACCGGCCACGACCTCCGCGTCCGGCGCCGGTGGGGGCGCGTCGCGCACCACCACGACCCGGTCGCGTTCGGCGCGCCGCAGCACTCCCGCCGCGGTGAGCTGCTCGATGACGCCCTGCGCGGAGCTTCCGTCGGGTTGGACGCGGATCGGGAGCCGCACCGTCACGGTCACCATCGCCGACACCATCTCGTACAGCGCCGCCGCCTCGTACTCGCCGAACGGCAAGTGCTCCAGCACCTTCCGCACCGCGAGGTCCATCGGCCCCAACCGCCCCGCACCAGCTTCCACCGGCCCCCGACCCGACGCCTCCCCGCCGACCGCCGGTCCCCAGCCCGACATTTCCCCACCCACCACCGGTCCCCGACCCGACGTTTCCCCGCTCTCCACCGAGGCCCCGCCCGGCGCTAAGCTGCCCGTGGCGGGGACGGGAGGTCCCATCGCCACCTCCGGGCCCGGTGGGACCAGGTCGGCCGTCAGGTGGATCTCGCGGTCGACGTGCCATCGGCGGCGTCGCTCCGCGATCCAGCGCCACGCCAGGTAGCCGACGGAGAGGGCGACGATCAGCGCCGCCACCCGGCTCAGCCACGACGAGAGCGTGACCAGCATCCGGCTCTGGTCGACCAGGCTCTCCAGCAGCTTGCTCACGACCTCGAGCAGGATCGACGTGGCGATCACCCAGGCGCCGCCCAGAAATCCTTGCCACGCTGACGTTTTCGAGATCAGGTCCAGCGAGGATCCGGAATCGCCGGGCCGATCCGCGTCGCCGTCCGGGGCGGAGAAGGTCATCGCAGCACTCCCCCCGTCAGGCCCGGCACCAGATACCGGCGCCACGTCAGCAGCACGAGTACGACGGGCGGCAGGGCCGCCAGCAGGGCTCCGGCCGCCAGATGCGCCACGCTCTCGTGGAACTGCCGCGCCTCGCTCCACAGCAGCAGCGACCACGGGCTCGCGTCGGCCCCGCCGATCAGCTGCCCGATGAAGAAGTCGTTCCAGATCTGGACCGCCTCGAGGACCGCGACCGCGCCGACCGCGGGACCCGCGGTGCCGAGCGCGCGCCGGGCGGCCAGCGGCATCGGGACCAGTCCGCGCCGCACGTCGGCGATCGGACTGTCCTCCGGCGCCAGCAGGGCCCCGCGCAGGATCAGGATCGCGATCGGCAACCCGATCGCGGCATGCGTCAGGATCAGCGGCATCGACGTCCCGGCCAGGTTGTTGTCCTCGATGAATGCCCGGATCGGCCCGGCGTAGACCTGCGCGGGCAGGGCCGCCAGCACCACGAGAACCGCGACCACCACACGCGACAGCGCCTCCTTCGGAGGCAGCGATGCCGCGTAGAAGGCAGGCGGTAACGCGGCACTCACGGTCAGTCCCGTCGCCACCACCGTCACCGAGGCGGTCGTGGCCAATGCGCGCCACAGCTCGCTGTCGTGCCAAACGGCGCGCGGACCGGTCAGCGCCGGTCCGTCCAACCCGGCCCAGGTCAAGACGACCAGCACGATCACCGGCGACAGCATCAGCAGCGACACCACCGCGACCCGCGCGACCAGCCAGCTCATGCGCAGCCCGGTGCGGCCTCGTACCCATCCGCGGCGCCGCGCGCGACCCGCCGTCGGCCGTGTTCGGTCGTGCCGCACCGCGGGCAACGGCAGGTGCACCGGCACCGGCCGCGCCGCGGGCATCGTCCAGCGGGTGCGGTGCCTGCGGACACCGGTCTGCAGCACCCAGGCGCCCAGCCCGACGACGACGGCGAGCGGAAGCGAATAGGCCGCCGCCGCAGCACGATTCGACGGATCGTCGATGATCAGGCGCCACCAGTACACGGTGGAGGTGTCCAGGACGTACTGCTGTGACGTGGGGACAGACACGAGCACGACGTCGAACACCCGGGCCGCGGCCACCGCCATCACGAGCCACAGGATCAGCAGCACCGGATTCACCAGCTCCACAAGGCGTTTCATCCACTGCCACCAGCCGCGCCGGTCCACCCGCGGCAGCAGCCGCGCCGGGCGCTCGCCGAGGTAGCCCCGGCGCACCGGATCGGTTTCGATGGCGTCGGCGGCGGTCCGCAGCAGCACGAACACCGCGCCGAACCAGGACCACACGAACGTCACGACCAACATCACGAAGTACAGGACGAGCTGCAGCACAACGCTTTCCGTCGCGTTCACCACCGGCTCGAAGATCAGCCGGAACGCCAGTCCGGCCACGAACGCCGACACCGCGAACGAGACGATCAGCGGCGGCCACGGCCACCAGGTCCGGCGCCACGTCCAGGCGAGGCCCAGCGCGGCGGCCAGGATCGCCGTCGCGACGACGACCCAGCCCAGCGTCCACGCGTAGGCCCGCGCACCGTCGCCGCCGAGCGCGCGCCACAGGGCAACACCGGCGGCGGCGATTCCCACCGCCGGAATCACCACGGACACAGGCCATTCCGTCCGCCGCTTCCGCCCCGGCAACCAGACGGACAGCAGGGCGGCAGCGAGGAACACCGCGCAGTACAGCAGCAGCCCCGCATGTCCCGCGTCCAGCAGGGCCACCGCGAGAACGGGGGCGACCAGCGCGGCGCTCCAGACAGACAACTCGCCGGACCGCCCCCGACGGGCGCCCGGCGTTGGCGCGGCCTCGCCACTCGCGCCGGGCCCGGCCGCATCTCGTGCGATCTGCCGCAGGCCCCGTCCGTTCCGCGTTCGCCAGAGCCGGGCCAGCATCACACCCGCCACCACGAACTCCGCACACCACGCCACGATGACCCGTCCGCTGGCCTGGCTGCACGCCATGACGACGGTGGCTCCGGCCGGGGCGACCAGCAGCAGCCCGATCAGCACCAGGGCGGGCAGCAGGACCGCCGCCGTCGTCAGACCGCTCGGATTCCAGCCGCCGACCGGCGGGCCCGCCATGCGCCGCGTCGCCAGCTCCAGGTCCAGCCCGTGTGCGCGAATCGTGGTGACCGACGTCGCGGGCTGCGGCACAGCGGATTTCGCATCCGTCATCGCAGGCTCCGCTCGAAGGCGCTCAGGCCCGCGATCGCCGCCCCGGTGGCCTCGTCGATCCGGCCGGGGCTGCGATATCCCACGGCGACAAGGAAGTTCGTCAGCACGCGCCACAGGCCGTTGCGGCGCCCGATCGGGCCGAGCCAGTCCGCGAACCCGAACACGTCCCACGAGTTCATCTGGTCCGCAACGTCTTTGTAGATTCCGGAGTAGGACGCCGGGCGCTCGGTTCCGCGTTCGGATTCGGGTTCTCTGCCGGGCTCGGCGCGGGGCCGCTCGTCCGGCGCCACGAATCCGCCGTATCGGGTGATCCAGGGCACCGGCGCGGTCGGCGCGGCCAGCGCGGCGACGAGGTCTTCGGCGCGCTCCTTCGCCTTCGCGGTGATGACCATGACGTCGCCGCCGCCGATCCGCGGCGCCACATATTCGCGGCCGAATGCGGGGAAGGCCATCACCCCGACACACGAGTCCGACCGCCCGGTCCGGCGGAGACTGTGCCGCACAACGGGTTCGGCGAAATCCGGTGCCACCACCATGGCGGCCCGCCGGTGCAGGAATACGTCGCGCACCGAATCCGCGAACTGCCTGCGCAGCGTCTCGGCCACCCGGCCCGCGAACGCGTCCGGATGGCCCCAAATCTGTCCGAGCACGCCGAAGGCCGCGCGCACGCCCGGCCGATCCCACTCCCGCACCTGCTCGCCCGCATTTCCCGGCGGTGTGATCAGATCCTCGTAGTCGCGTGGCGCCATGGTCCGCAGCACATTCGCGAACACGTCGGTCAGCACCCAGCCGTCGGCGGCGCCGAGCGCGAACAGCCGCCGCTCGCCGCTCGCGTACGCGCCGATCCTGTCCGGCCAGTCCGCGAGCATCCAGGTGCGCGGAGAGTCGCTGTCCCCGAACGCATCCCGGTCGTACCACACCAGCGACTTGTTGGAAGCCTTGAACGGCACCCCGTACTGACCGATGGCGTCGGTGCCGGGAACCCTGTGCCGCAACAGTTCCCACCACGGCGGGCGATACCGCGGCCTGCCGTCCGTCGTCACCCACAGCGAGTCGCCGACGGCACGCAGCCTGGTACCGGCCAACTCCCGCACCTGTCCGGCCTCCGGGAGCATCACGACATCCGGAGCGGTACGGCCCCCGGCATGGAGTGCGGTGTCCACGTCGTCGCCGAGCGGTACGACGTCCACCGGGTGCGGATAGGCGGGCACGCCCGGGGCCGGTGCCCGGATCCCCTCCAAGACGGCCCGGAACGCCGCCAGCTCGGTTCCGCTCCACGGCACCGCGATTCGGACCACGTCGGGACGGTCGCGAAATACACCCGGCGCGCAGCCCACGAGGAGCGGGGCGAGCGCCCCCGCCTGCAGTACCGCTCGTCGCGTCGCCATCGTCCCCCGAAACCGCGTCGGTGCAGCCGGTGTGTGAACCTCGTGACCGGCTCCTACGAGCCGATCACTCGGAACATCGCACCGACCGCGCCGGCGTTACCGGCCCTGCGTGAAGTCCGGCGGCTGCCACGGCCGGTTCTCACCGGTACCGGGCTGATAGGGCTGCTGTGTCGGTTCCGGCCGCGACGGCGGGAACTGCGTGCCGCCACCCGGACCCTGCGGCGGCAGGTTACGCGAGGGCACCGGGGGAATCGGGGATTCCACCGGGGTGGCCGCCGCGGCCTCGGCGGCGCGCACCGCCCGTTCGGCGGCCGGGTCGGTCTTCATGTCGAACCAGCCCGCCACGTCGTCGGAGTCGTCCTCCGGACGGACCGTGGCCTCCCCGTCGGGGGTGGGCTCGTACCGGAAAACGCCGTCCTCGCCCTGGGTTCCGAAGTTGCGGGCGAAACCCTCGAGCGCCTTGCCGAAATCGCTCGGCACCATCCACACCTTGTTGGCGTCGCCCTTGGCCACCAGCGGCAGCGTCTGCATGTACTGGTAGGCAAGCAGTTCCGGGGTGGGCTTGCCGGATTTGATTGCGGCGAAGACCTTTTCGATCGCCTTCGCCTGGCCCTGTGCCTGCAGGTAGGCGCCCGCGCGTTCACCCTGGGCACGCAGGATGCGGCTCTGCCGGTCGCCCTCGGCGCCGAGGATCGCCGACTGCTTGGAGCCCTCCGCCGCGAGGATCTGCGCCTGCTTGGCGCCCTCGGCGGACTTGATCTGAGCCTCCCGGTTACCCTCCGCGGTGAGGATCATGGCCCGCTTCTCGCGGTCGGCCTTCATCTGCTTCTCCATCGACTCCTGGATCGACGGGGGCGGATCGATGGCCTTCAGCTCCACTCGCGCGACCCGCAGGCCCCAGCGGCCGGTGGCCTCGTCGAGCACGCCGCGCAGCTGCGAGTTGATCTGGTCGCGGGAGGTCAGGGTGTCTTCCAGGGTCATGCCGCCGACCACGTTGCGCAGCGTGGTGATGGTCAGCTGCTCGACCGCGGCGATGTAGTTGCTGATCTCGTACACCGCCGCCTGCGGGCTGGTGACCTGGAAGTACACCACCGAGTCGATCTGCACGGTCAGGTTGTCCTGGGTGATCACCGGCTGCGGCGGGAACGACACCACCCGCTCGCGCAGGTCGACCTTCGCCCGGATGCGGTCGGCGAATGGCACCAGGAACGTCAGCTGGCCCGACACCGTGCGCGAGTACCGGCCCAGGCGCTCGATGACCGCGGCCTCGGCCTGCGGCACCAGCGCGATCGATTTGAACACCACCACCGCGACCAGCAGGACGAGGACGGCGGCGACGATCAGTACAGCCATTACGGCCCCTTCCACACGACGGCGTGCGCGCCGTCGATCTTCATGACGTAGACGGTCTCCCCCTCGGCGTACTCTTCATCGGAGTTGAGCGGGCGGGCGCTCCATACCTCACCGCCGATCTTCACTCGGCCGGTGTGCTCGTTCACCCGCTCGAGCACGTGCGCGGTCTTGCCCGGGAGGGCGTCCACGTTCGTCGGTATGGGTGGCGGAGTTCCGAAGCGCCGCAACAATACCGGACGCACCACCAGCATCAGACCGAGTGAACTCACGCCGAAGACGATCGCGTCGACCAGAATCGACGTGTTCGCCAGGCCCGACACACCGGCCGTCGCGAGCGCGGCGGTACCCAACATGAGCAGCGTGAAATCACCGGTCAGCATCTCGGCGGCCGCGAGCAGGATCCCCGCGACCAGCCACACTATTGCGGCCACGCCTTCACTCTAATGGTCGCCGCCGCGCGATGAGGGATACACACGCAACATGTGATCGGGCGAGTCCCTGGACAACTCGCGAGGCACGCCCGTCGCACACCCCGGCACCGAATCAGGTCCGATGACCAACTCGGTTGGCGCTCAACCGGTATCGCGGCGCGCGGCCCGGCCGGTCCACGGGCGCGGGACGCGACTGCCCGGGGCACCGACTATTTTCGTGCGGGTGAGTGCGCAGAACTATGGGGACATCTACGCCGGGCACGGCCGCTCCCGGAAGCGGCCCGTGCCACAGGTATCCGCGGAGTCGGATCTCGTCGTCGAGGATGCCGCGACCGGATTCTGTGGTGCCGTGGTCGGTTTCGATCGCAGCTACGACGGCGAGTTCGTCAAGCTGGAGGATCGCCACGGGAAGGTACGGCTGTTCGCCATGCGGGAGGCGGCCTTCCTGATCGATGGGCGGCCGGTCACCCTGGTGCGCCCCAAGCCCGCCGCGCCCCAACGGCCCACCCGCTCCGCATCCGGATCGACGCGGGTCGAGGGGCTGCGCGCACGCGTGGCACGCACCAGCCGGATCTGGGTCGAGGGCGTGCACGACGCGGCGCTGGTCGAGCGGGTGTGGGGACACGATCTGCGCGTAGAGGGTGTGGTCGTCGAGCACCTCGAGGGTCTGGACAACCTCGCCACGCGCCTGACCGAGTTCGGCCCGGGGCCGGGCAGGCGGGTCGGCGTCCTCGTCGACCACCTGGTGACCGGCTCCAAGGAGTCGGGCCTGACCACCGGCCTCGGCTCGCACGTGCTCGTCACCGGCCATCCCTACATCGACGTCTGGCAGGCGGTGCGCCCCGCCGCCGTCGGCATCCCGGCCTGGCCCGAGGTGCCGCGCGGCGAGGACTGGAAGACGGGCATCTGCCGCCGCCTGGGCTGGGGCACGCCCAAGGACGGCTGGCGCCGGGTATACAACGCCGTCGACTCCTTCCGAGACCTGGAGGCGCCCCTGATCGGCGCCGTGGAACGCCTGATCGATTTCGTCACCGATCCCGGCCAAGAACACGCCGGGAAAACAACAGGCAGAGCCATGCCCCGCTGATCCAGCTCCCAGAGCCATCCCGCACCGAACCAGCGACCCTACTGATGCCCCACCGAACCTACCCCCGCACCCATGCCCCCGGTCATCCAACGACCCCAGCCATGCGCCACCGATCCAGCGACCGCAGCCATGCCCCACTGATCCAACGACCGCAGCCATGCCCCACCGATCCAGCGAGCGGAGGCGTGCCCCGCTGGATACGGCGAGTGGAGGCACGCCCACCTCTGCTTTGTCTCCGGCGTGCCTACTTCACCCTCTGTTTCCGGCGTGCTTTTGGCCGGAATCAGGGGGCCGGGGGCGTGAAGACCATGAAGCGGTTGCCGTCGGCGTCGAGGATGTGGGCGAAAACCAGGCCGTCGGGGGTGCGGACCGCCGGGACCAGCACCTTGCCGCCCAGTTCCATCGCGCGGTCGCAGGTTGCCGCGACATCGCGCACCACGACGCCGAATACCGCGTGCGCGTCCTCGGATTGCGTGATGCCGCCGCTGGGGGCCTGCTCGCCCGCGTAGCTGGCCAGGTGGTACTGGTCGCCGCTGCCCGGGTCGGTGCGGAAGGTCCAGCCGAACAGGTCGCCGTAGAAGCGCTGGGCCGCACCGGGATCGGAGCTGCCGACCTGGAACCACGCCACGCGGTCGAATTCGGATGCCATGCGATCTCTCTTCTCTCCTCGAGCGCCGCCGGATCGCGGCGCACCCCCAGCTTCGAGGACGCACGCGACAGCCCTATGTCGGTGTTTTCCCGGCATTCTCGAGACTCAGCGCCCGCGCGACACAGCCGCGCGGCAGATCGTCGAGTTCGCGCCGAGACCGGGCCGCGGTGACGAAATCCGCGAGTTCGGCCGCCAGGATCCGATCCAGCCGGAACACCCGCGTCCGCTCCCGCATCCGGCACCAGCCGACCAGGTACCAGCCCTCGGGACCGCAGACCAGCCGGTCCGGCTCCACGATGCGCGCTGTCACCGCGCCGGACCGGTCGGTGTAGGTCATGACGATCGCGCGCCCGCGCTGCACCGCCTGCTGAACCACCCCCGCGAAGGGCGCGGCCTCCGGTTGTTCCCCCGATTCCAGCAGCCGCACCCGCCCCGCCAGTTCGCGTGCCGCACCGGCCGACTCGTCCGGCAGGGCGGCCAGGATCTTGGCCAGGGCCCCGGCGCCCGCGGCGTCGAACGGCGTGCCGCGCATCCGCTGCAGCGCCACCCCGATCGCGACCACCTCTTCGGGCGTGAAGTTCAACGGCGGCAACGACATTCGCTTATCGATGGCGTAGCCGCCACACCGGCCGACATCGGCGTGGATCGGCACCCCCGACTGCTGCAGCGCCGCGATATCGCGCTCGATGGTGCGCACGGAGACCTCGTGCCGCGCCGCCAGCTCCCGCGCCGTGCGCCGCCGCGGCGCCACCGCGCGCAGATCCTCCACCAGTGCGTACAGCCGATCGGTGCGGTTCACCTGGACCCCCTGTGTCTCGGGTGCGAGCAGGATAGCGGGCGCCACCGACAGGCAATCAGCCAGTTATGCTCGAAAACATGTGTTCTCCCAGTGCGACGCTGACGGTATGGGCCGGTTCCTGGCTCGCCGGGCGCAGCGCACCCGACGACGTGCTGGACGCGCTGCGCGCCTGGGCGCCGCAGCACGGTGTGGCCGCCGGTGATCCGGTCACCGGCGGGCGCACGGGACTGCCCTGGCCGAGTGCCGAGCCGCTCGTCCACGGCACGGGAATCATGATGCTGCTCAAGGTGATTCGCGAGGCCCTCGACGACCCGCGCGCGCAGCTGCGCCTGCTGCTGCCGGTGCCGGGGGACGCGCGCGGCCTCCCGGCGGGCACCGAATTCGGTACGGCGGCAATGGAAGCGGAGGAGGGCATCCTCGTCGGCGTCCCCGGCAGCGAGGGCGTCGGCCTGGTGCCGCAGTGGTCCGACGACGACACCCTGCAGTGGACGGTCTACCACACCCCGGTGCCCGATCCCGTGCCGGATATGACCCTCGGCGAGGCCGAGTACGCGATGCGCCAGGCGGTGCGCGACGCCGCCGACGCCCTGATGCAGCTGCAGACCACCGGCATCGGCGGCGACGATATGGATCCGCGCGAGATGGTCGAGGCCGAACTCGCCGACTATTCCCGCCACATCTATCCGGATTCGGCCCCGCTGCGGGCGCGGCGCATTCTGGATACGGCCGATCATGTCGCGGCGATCCTCGCGGTGGCCCAGCAGGCGCCGCCGTCCTCCCCCGCCTCCGCCAGCGCGATGCACGCGCAGGAGAAGCTGCTGCGGCCGCTGCAGGACGCCATTCGCGCCGCGCGGCTCACCGCCGTCCACGCCGCCGCCGGGGCGCGGTGACTCCGATTCCCCTGCGGCACAACGCAGAGAGTCGGGTCATGTCTGCGGCGCCGGTTCGGACCGCGCGGTCTCCGCGCGCAACCAGCGGTCGATGCAGTCGAGCAGTTCCCCGGGGTCGACAGGCTTGGTGATGTAGTCGCTGGCCCCCGACGCCAGGCTCTTCTCCCGGTCGCCGGACATGGCCTTGGCGGTGACCATGATGATCGGCAGCCGGTCGAAGTGCGCCATGGTGCGGATCTTCGCGGTCGTGGTGTAGCCGTCCATCTCCGGCATCATCACGTCCATCAGGATCACGTCCACGTCCGGCCGGTCGCGCAGCTCCTCGATCGCCTTGCGCCCGTTGGGCACGTGCAGGACCGACATGCCGTTCAGCTCGAGGATCTCGGCGATGGCCAGGACATTGCGGGCGTCGTCGTCGACGAGCAGCACCCGCCGGTCCCGCAGCCGGGGATATCCGGTGTGCCGGGCGGGCGCCCGCGTCCCGACGCCCTGCGGCTGGGTCAGCTGCAGCAGGAACCGTTCCTGGAATTCCCCGGGCTCGGCCAGCAGTTCGACCCCGTGGTTGCGGGCGGTGGCCTCGGTCACCCGCCGCTGCTCGGGATCGAGCGCCCGCACCGGATGTGCCAGCAGCGCAACGCGTCCCGGATCGACGCAGCCGCGCAACCCGCCCAGGAACCGCGGCGTGAAGGCCCCCATCCGGCTGGCGTCCATCAGCACGCACTGATACGCACCGGAGGCCACCGCCTCGAGCGCCTTGTCGGAGGTCCCGGCGGATTCGATATGGATCGGGCCCGCCGTCTCGGCGAGTTCGGCGACGACGGTCGACACCAAACCGGTCAGCGGGCGCTCGTCCGGATCCTCCAGCACCAGCACGAATCGTGTCACCGATCGGGCCCGCGTCCGCGCCTCGACCGGCACCTCCGGCTGCGGGCGGACCGGCAGATACAGCGTGAAGGTGCTCCCCTCGCCGAGCCGGCTCTCCGCGCGGATCCGGCCGCCGAGCAGATTGGCCACCTGGCGACTGATCGACAGCCCGAGCCCGGTGCCGCCGTAGCGGCGGCTGGTGGTGCCGTCGGCCTGCTGGAAGGCGCCGAAGATCGTCTCCAGATTCTGTTCGGCGATGCCGATTCCGGTGTCGCCCACCGAGAATGCCACCTGGTCACCCTCGCAGGACACGCCGAGCCGGACCCGCCCGCGCTCGGTGAACTTCACCGCATTCGACAGCAGGTTGCGCAACACCTGCCGCAGCCGCTGCTCGTCGGTGGTGAGGTGGGTGGGCACACCGGGCGCGACATCGATATCGAAGGCCAGGCCCTTCTGATTGGTCAGCGGCTGGAAGGTGGTCCGCACGTATCCGAGCAGCTGCCGCATCGGGACCGGTTCGGTGCGGATGTCCATCTTTCCGGCCTCGACCTTCGACAGATCCAAGATGTCGTCGATCAGCTGCTGCAGATCCTTTCCGGCGGACTGGATCACCCGGGCGAATTCCACCTGCTTCTCGGTCAGGTTCCGCGACGCGTTCTGTTCGAGCACACCCGCCAACATGAGCAGGCTGGTCAGCGGCGTGCGCAGCTCGTGCGACATGTTCGCCAGGAATTCCGACTTGTACTTCGAGGCGAGCGCCAGCTGCTGGGCGCGCTCCTCGATCTCCTGGCGCGCCTGCTCGATCTCGAAATTCTTCATCTCGATATCGCGGTTCTGCCGGACCAGCAGTTCGGCCTTCTCCTCGAGCGCGGCATTGGACTGCTGCAGCTGCCCGGCCAGCCGCTGCGACTCCTCGAGCAGGGCGTCGGTGCGGGCGTTGGCCATGATCGTGTTGACGTTGACGCCGATGCTCTCCATCAGCTGTTCCAGGAAATCGCGCTGCACGGCGGTGAACCGGCCGAAGGAGGCCAGCTCGATCACGCCCAGCACCTGGTCCTCGAACACGATCGGCAGCACGATCAGGCTCGCGGCGGCCGCCGCGCCCCGCCCGGCGGACACCCGCACGGAGTCAAGCGGGGTGTGGTCGCCCACGATCGCCAGCTTGGTCCGGGGCACCTGG
>NZ_JARWQD010000280.1 GCF_029869545.1 Nocardia wallacei
CGGGGGGGGTTGTGCGGGGGCGGCGGACTTGGGGGGGGTGGGGGGGGCGGGGGTCCCTCGGGGTGGGCCGGGGCCGACTCGATCACCCCAGGTTCTGGCCCGCAACCCGCCCGCCATTCCCTACGGGTTGGTTGTGCTGGATGGTGGGCGGGTTGCGGGCCAGGTTCTGGGGTGATAGGCCCCGAAAGAGCCCACCCGGAGGAACCCCCGACACCTCGGTCCGCAGCACCGCGCGAGCGTCAGCTCGCGGACCGTTGCCCAGCTCGGGCCGGATGGGTCCGGCCGATATGTGCTCACCGCACGAGCGGCTCGTGCCCGAGCTGGAAATGGCGCGAGTGCTCGCGAGGTCCCGCCTTGGGCGGCACCACGCTGGAAGGTGATTGTGCGGGAGCGACGGAGGTCGGGGACGGCTTGGTGTCGCGGTAGCTCTGGTCTTCGATTCCATTCCGGCGGATACCGGTGCCGCGGGCAACCCGGCCACCGTATCCCCGATGACGCGTCTATCTGGCTCGTGCACACCGCAGGGGCCGCGATGGCGGTCCTCGTCGCGGATTTCCTCACCGTGGTCCGGCTTATGTGTCGGGGATCTGGATGGTGGTGACCCCGGGTGTGGTGCTGAGGGAGACATCGTCGACGGCATGCATGATTTGCATGGCGTGCGGGTGGTCGACGGCGTGGCCGTTGTTACGCCAGGCGTCGGCGATGACTTGCCCGACTCGGCGTGTCGTCAGGTAGAGGATGTGGGCGGCGGGGTCGCCGTCGGTGCGGAGCCGGTTCGCGTGTGAGGCGAGAATGTTGGAGAGCCGCCGGGTCGATTTCGGCGTGAGTTCGATTTCGACGATGACGGTGGTGTGGTCGGGTAGCCAGAGCAGCCCGTCGGCGACGTGAGCGTTCTTGTTGCTGGGGACATCTCGGGTCCAGTGATTGCGTTGTGTGCGTTGTTCGGTCGACAGGTCACGGTTGTGGTGCAGGCGGGTGGAGTTGCCTGCGCTGAGGAGGGTGATCGACATGTGCGCGGTGATGAGGTCGTGGGCGAGGTCGCGGCGTGCGATCGGGTAGGGCTGCCGGACGGGGTAGTACACGCGGCGGTTGTTGCCGCGGTAGAGCACTTGGCTGCCGATCTGCCCGGCTCGGGAAAGTTGGAGCAGGCGTTGGGACAGTCTCTTTTTCGTCATCGGTGTGCGCCCGAAGTATGTGTAGGCCTCGCGCATCGAGTCGGTGTCGGCGATGTGCACTTCGCCGAGCCAATTCAGCACGGCGGCATCGCGTTCGGTGATGGCTCCGGTCGGTGTTGGTGGGAATTTCCTCGCCTGCACGAGTAGTGGTTCGCTCATAGCATTCCTTCCAGTGCGATTCGTGCGGCGGATGGCAGTCCGGAGGCCAGCAGCCGGACGGCGTTCTCGGCCGTGTCGTCGTCGTGGTCGATCGGTCCGGGATGGGTGATCGTGTGGCGGCGGTCGAGGAGTACTTCGCACATTCGCGCGACATCGGCGAGAGAGGCGGCGATGAGGTGGTCGTCGACTCCGGTTGTCCGTGCGTAGCGCGCGGCTGCGCAGGTGGCGCGGACCTCTCGTGTTGCCGTTTCGATCAGTGTGGGGTGTGCGCTGTGTTCGGCGAGTAGCTGCATCGCGCACCAGAACACGGCGACTTCCGGATCCGCGGTGTCTCGGCCTGGCGGTGGCATTCGTACCGCGACCACCCGCTGTGGCGGGGTCGGCCGGGTGGTCGACGGCGGCGTGGTGGTGAATTGCCGGGTGATGGCGGTGTTGCTCATCGGTGGTTTCCATGCGGCGCGCCGGCGCGCCGCGTCGGCCGCGGTGGCGGCCCGCAGCCGGTCGATGTCGGTGCGGGTTCCGCCTCGGACGTCCCCGGCGGAACTCCCGATGGCGACGATCACGACGGGGTCGATCGTCGCTTGCACATTGTCATCTATTCCGATAGAACGCACACGTGTGAGTACGGCAGTATCCATCACGCACTCCTCTGCGGAAAAGGACTGTGGTTCTGCGTGTTGATTGCGGGGCGCATTGGCTCTGCGGTGGTGGATTCATGGCCCCGGGTCGGCATCATGTTCGGGTACGTTGCGGCGTAGGTACTTGTTATCTCCACGTTTCCTCCGGAAATGTCGAATTCGAGGCTATCGCCGACCACCGACAATGACGGATCTGCTACCTGGATATTTGGTCGTAGGAGGGGGGCGGCGGCGGCGGGCCCCGCCCGAAAGGGGGCGCGGGAGCGCGCCCCCCCCGCGCGGGGGGGGGGGGGGCGGGCGGGCGC
>NZ_JARWQD010000281.1 GCF_029869545.1 Nocardia wallacei
GACCGGACGGGCCTGCGCGCCTGTAGTCGGTGTTCACCGGCCGGTAGCTCAGTGGCCGGGTGTTTGCTAGGCATTCGGCGCCCCGGGCGTTTCGGATGGGAGGAATTTCGGCGTCCGCCGCAACGACGGGTGGGATGAGTGCCGCAGCCGCAGGTGGTATCGCCCCCGGCGTCAGGCCGAACTCGCTCACTCCCCTGCCGGTCCCCGAGTCCACCGGCCCCGGCCTGCGCTACCGCGACATCGTCGAAACCCTCAATGCCGCATTGGAACCCGGCACGGACGTCTTCGCCGATGCGGGCAATACCGGCGCCTCGGTGGTGCATCATCTGCGGCTGCCGCCCGGTGGCCGGTTCGCCGTGGCCCTGGGGATGGGCGGGATGGGGTACGCCTTCGGCGGCGGGATCGGCTCGGCCTTCGCCCGGCAGCATCGCCACGGCGGGGGTGTACGCCGCACCGTGGTGGTGGCCGGGGACGGGGCATTCTTCATGCACGGCATGGAGATCCACACCGCGATCGAGCACCGGCTGCCCGTGACCTTCATCGTGTTCAACAACAACGCGCACGCCATGTGCATCACGCGCGAACAGCTGTACTACGGAGATCGCTACAGCTTCAACAGGTTTCGGCCCGCCCGCCTGGGCGCGGGCCTGGCGGCGATGTTCCCGCAGCTGCCGTCGTACTCGCCCACCGGCACACGCGAACTGGCCGCCGCGCTCGACGTGTGCTTCGAAACCGCTGGGCCGTCGTTCATTTCGATCGATTGCGATCCGGACGAGATCCCGCCGTTCACCCCGTTTCTGTCGATACCGAGGAGGAACCCGTGACCACCAGCTCCCTGCCCGCGCTCAGCGATATCCCCCGGGAGGAGATACCCGCGGTGCTGCGCATCGAGAACTCCGATCGCGAGGCCACCACGCCGATCATCATGGACATGCTGCGGTCGGTGTACCCGCACGACCAGATCTTCGGCGAGTTCTGCCCGGTCCAGTCCTATATCGCCGCACCGCCGCGCGCGGTCTACGAGTACCTCGCCGATACCCGGAGCCTGGAGGAATGGACCTACAGCCTGCGCGGATTCGTCGAGACCGACGAGCCGGGACTGTGGCTGGCCTACGACCGGCTGGGCCCGGAAACCAAGATCTTCACTCGCACGGTCGCCAATCCGGACGCCATGACCGTCGACTACCACTGCGCCTGGGACCAGGGCGAGCACCTGTGGATGATCTACCTGCTGCGGGTGGTCGACGCCCAGGCGGTGCTGAACAAGCCGGGCTCGGTGGTGCTGTGGGTGAACTGCCACCACCCGTTCTACGACGAGAATCCCTACCCGGAGACAGCGCCGCCGAAGCGACCGGTGTGGGTCGGTGATTTCTGGGAGATGTTCTCCGCCGGACACCAATTGGAGATGGACAACCTCAGAGCGATCTGCGAGTACCGCGCCGCGCACGGACTGCCGGTCAAACCCGACTGGATGAAGTGAGGCACGCCAATGGATTTCACCGAACTCTCGCTGCCCTCGGTCAGCCTGGCCGATGTCGCGAGCTATCTGCCCGGAGAGCCCGTCGGCACCGAATATTTCACGCAGTTCTCCCGCTCCGAGCGCATGGCGAAGAACGTGATGTTCCGGGCGCCCAAGGCCCGTCATCACGTCGACCGTGACGAGACGGCGGTCGATATGGTCGAGCGCGCCGTCGAGCCGCTGCGGGAACGCCATGGGGCCGAGACGATTTCGGATATCGATGTGCTGATCACCCACACCCAGCTGCCCACCAACCCGGTGCTGGGTGCCGGGCCCGAGGTGGCGCGGCGGCTCGGCATGCGTCCCGGCTGGGTGTTCGATGTGCACAACAGCGGCTGCGCGGCATTCATCCACATGATGTCGCTGGCGCGCATGATCCTGCATACCACCGCCGCCCGCAGCGCGCTGATCGCGACGGTCCAGAACACCGCGGGGCCGGTGTTCACCCAGTCGGAGATCCGCGGGCTGGCCCAGGCCCCGGTTCCGGGCGACGGCTGCGGTGTGGGGCTGCTGCTGAAGGACGATCAGGCGCCGATCCTGGACATCGAGTGCCGCACCTACCCCGAATTCGCGGGCGATATGGATTTCAGCACCGGCTCCGATCGTAAGTACTGGGAGCCCGGCGAGGGGCAGGGCTGCGTGAGTTTCACCGAATCCAAGCTGACCAAGGTATTCGCGCGCGGGAACCGGCTGGTGCCCGAGGTGGCGCTGGCGGTGTGCGAGCGCATCGGGGTGAAGGGGTGCGATATCGACACCTTCGTCACCAATCAGCCGAACCGGCTGTTCCTGCGCAACTGGCACGACGCACTGGAACTGCCCGCCGAACGCCACCCCGACACCTTCGACCGCTGCGGAAACCTGTTCGCCGCGGGCATTCCCGTCACGCTCGACACGGAGAATCGGGCGGGCCGGTTGCGTAACGGGTCGGTCGTGCTGCTGTCGGCGTTCGCGCACGCCGGGGATTTCGCCGCGGCTGCCGCGGTGCGCTGGGGAGCCGCGCGGTGAGTGGCAGCCGGTCGATCTCGGCGCGCCGCGCGGAGCTGTCGACGCGGCCGCAGCGGCACGTCTCCGCCCGGCACACAACCGATTCGGTGCGCTTCGATCTGACGCTGAGCGAGAATCCCTTCCCGCCACTGCCTTCGGTGCTCGACGCGGTGAACCACACACTGGCGCAGGCGAACCGATATCCGGAGTTCCTGCCCCGGCGGCTGCCGCGTCTGATCGCCGAGCAGCTGGGCGTGCGCGCGGACCGGATCGTGGTCGGTGCGGGCGCGACCGGGGTGGCGCTGCAGATCATGCAGGCGGTGACGGCGCCGGGCGACCGGATGGTGTTCGCGACCCCGACCTTCGACGGCTACCCGATCCTCGGGGAGATGACCGGGCTGGAGAATGCGGCGGTGCCGCTGGATTCGTCCGGCCGACAGGACCTCTGGGCGCTGGCGCGGGCGGTGGACGAGCGGACCGGGCTGGTGGTGGTGTGCCGCCCGCACAATCCGACCGGCACGGTTGTACCGGCCAGCGAGCTCAAGGCGTTCCTGTTCGGCGTACCGCGCCACATTCCGGTGATTCTGGACGAGGCGTACGTCGAATTCCTCGGTGCCGCAGACACTCTCGATCCGGTTCAGCTCATCGATCGATATCCGAATCTGCTGGTGCTGCGCACCTTCTCCAAGGCGTACGGGCTGGCCGGTCTGCGTATCGGCTACGCGGTCGGACACGAGGATCTGGTGCGCCGGGTGTGCCGCATGCAGCTGCCGTTCGGGGTTCCCGCGTCGGCGGGCGCGGCGGTGGCGGCCTCCTACGCCGCGCGGGTGGAACTGGGGGAGCGGGTCCTGCGCATCACGACCGCGCGGGAGCTGTTGCGAACGGCCTTGCGTCGCAGCGGTATCCGAGTTCCGCGCAGCCGGGCGAACTTCCTCTACCTGCCGGGTGCCGATATCGCGGTGCGCCTGGCCCGCGCGGGAATCGCCGCCAAGACCTATTCCGACGGCAGCGCCCGGATCGCCGTCGGTGACCCGGCCGCGGATGCCGCCGTGCGCCGCGCGCTCGGTGGGCGTGGCCTGGCCGCCAGCGATCGCCGACTGCACCGCGAGGACAGCGGGCTGTACTCGGTCACCGCACCGGCCGAGCCGGAATGATCCGCGATATATAGCAGCGCTAGACAATCTAGTCGCGCCTTGCTACTCTCGCTCCAACAACTAGCGTTGCTAGATTTGGAGTAGGAGACTCGGATGTTCACCACCATCGCCCAGGTCCTGGCCGTACTCGCCGTGCTCGGCAACGGCATCGTCTACGGCGCCGACGCGACCGCGTCGCTGATCATGCGCTCGTCCTATAGGCACCTCGACGACGCCACCATGACCACGGTCGCGGGCTGGGGTCACTACTACGGCGATCGCCGGATGCCGTTCGCCGGTGCCGGTGGCGTGATCACCGCGGCGCTGACGATTCCGGCGGCGGCGATCGCGGGTCACGCCGCGGCGGCGGTCGCGGCGGGCATCGCGGTGGCGGCGCTGCTGGCCTGGCTCGGGTTCTACGTCCGGATCGCCAAGCCGGTGAACGACGCGCAGACCGCGGCGGCCCGCTCGGGTGTCATTCCGTCCGATGCCCGTGCGCTGCAGGAGAAGTGGGACAGCATCCTGGGGTTCCGGGTCGGCCTGCAGGCCGTGGCGATCGTGACCCTGTGCATCACGTTGATCCTGCTGTGACGGCCGCGGCTACCGCAGCGAGCTGGTGAGCATCACCTGATTCGTTGTGGCCGAACGAATCTCGACCATGCGAATCTGCTCCGGCGGCACCGCCGTGGTGCCGTCGGGGTGCACCGTCTCGCCCGGCCGCGCCGTCCACTGGGCGACCATCGACTGCGTGCCGTCGGCGTGCACCACCCACATGGTGCCCTGCCAGGTGTAATCGGTCGTGGAAGGCGCATAGCTACACGACATTTCGACCCGGGTCCCGTCGCTCACCGCGACCAGCCGGAAGCTGGCCGTGATCGGTGACGGCACCACCGGGCTCATACTTCGTTCGGCCACAACCTGTTCCGCGATCGGCGGCGCCGCCGGTCCGGTGAGCGAGGCGGTCACCGGAATCGCGATCGCCACGGCCGCCGCGGCGGCCGCCACCGCACCGGTGACCGCGAGTAATCGCCCCCGCCGCCGCTGTTTGCGAGCCCGCACGGCCAGGACGGCCAGCGATACCGGAACCTCATCCGCGTTCCCACCGCCCGGCCCCGCACCCTCGGCCCCATTACCGGACGATGACCCGGGGGCCGGATCGACCAGTGCCAGTGCGACTTCGGTATCCACCCGTCCGAGCAGACCGGGCATCCCGGCCAGCTCCGCCACCGCCTCCCGGCAGCGCGGGCACTGCGCCAGATGCGCCTCGTATTCCAGGCGTTCGGCACGGTCGAGGGCGCCGAGCACATACGGGGCATCCCACGTCGCGTAGTCGTCGCCGCCCTCGGGCGCCGCCGCATGCGCGGTCTCGGTCACTTCGTCACCCCCATATCCCGCAGTGCCGTGCGCATCGCGCGCATGCCGTAGTGCATCCGCGACTTCACGGTGCCCTCGGGAATGGCCAGCTCCGCCGCGATCTGATGCGTCGACAGGCCACGGTAGTAGGCGCGCACGATCACCTCGCGGTGGTCGACACTCAACCGGGCCAGCGCGTCGGCGATCAACCAGCCGTCCAGCGTCCGGTCCGCCTGATCGGGAGTGGGCTGCTCGGGCGGATTATCGGTGCGGAACTCGCGCCGATGTCGGGCGCTGCGGTACTCGTCGACCACCATGTTGCGCGCCACCGTGAACAGCCACGCCCGCGCCGACGCCGTCGACTGATCGAGTACCTGCGGACGTTGCCAGGCCCGCAGCAGCGTCTCCTGCACTATGTCCTCGGCTCGGCCCGAATCGCCGACGAGGCTGTAGGTGTAGCGCCACAGCGCGGGGGCGTGCTGGTCGTAGAGCGCCCGCAGCAGCTCCGCCTGAGCCGGATCGCCGTTCGGGAGTTCGGGGACCGCGCCGCGAGACGGCTGGGTATCGGCTCCATCGCTGGGGAGGCGGGGTGAGCGTGCCATGCGCTCACCGAACGGATCGTCGGATCACAGATCCGGATGTAGTGCCCACACCAGCTGGATACGTTGTCAATTGCGTTCTAGTTCGATCGGATGCGTGGCCAGCAGCGACAGCGGCAACGGCTGCCGGCGCAGCACCTGCGCCCACAGATCGGTGCGGCCCGCGATCGGATCCGACGGCAGGGCCGACAGCACGATCCAGTCGCCGCGCTCCAGCTCGCCCTCCAGCTGCCCGAACGTCCAGCCCGCGTAACCGGCGAAGACGCGGATGCCCTCCACCAGCGGCTCCACCACCTCCGGATCCGAATCCAGATCCAGCAGCGCCACCCGGCCGTCCACCCGGCGCAGACCCGCCGCCCGGTCGGCGGCCGTACCCACCTTCATCGTCGCCAGGCACAGCGCCGCATCCCGCTTCACCGGCCCGCCGATGTACAGCGCGCGCGGATGTGCCGCCAGCTCCGCCCACCGCGGCAGCACATCCTGCACCGCCGTCTCGCTCGGACGATTGATGACCACGCCCAGGCTGCCGGCGTCGTTGTGCTCCACGATGTACACGACGGTGCGCCGGAACGACGGCTCGGTCAGATCGGTGGCCGAGACCAGCAGCGTGCCGGGCCGGACCGTCTGTTCCTCGTGCCGGAATTCCCGCCTGGAGCGGTCGCCGTGTTCGTCTGCGCGTGACACCACGTCATCATCGCACTGGATCTGTATCTTTGGCCTCCGCTTCGGCCCGGCGGATTCCCGGCGCCCGGAGTATCGACCACGCCCTGTAAGACAAATCACAGTTCCGTTGGGGTGGGCGCGGCGGGGTCGTTAGTGTGGCCGCATGCAGCACCCCGAGGTGGTCCTCGACAACTGTGATGCCGTCTACGACTTCTATCGGGATCATCGGCAGAATCGCCTGAAGGCATGGGGTGCCTACGCCGTGCTGGCGCGGCGCTATCGGCCGCGGATCGGGTATGCGCCCGGGGCGCGGGAAGGGCTGCGGGAGTTGATCTCCCAGGGGCAGCCACTGCTGATCTCGATCAATCACCTGTCCCAGCAGGATCCCTACACGGTGGCCGCGGCGGCCTGGCGCAGCGGGCTGCGGCCGGTGATCGGGCGGGCCCGGGTGCTGGCCAAGGACGAGCTGTTCATCGATCCGGAGCAGCGGCGCAAGGTCGACATGATGGGCGGGATCCCGGTGTTCCGGGGCAAGGATCACGGGCTGCGGGCGGTCAACGCGGCGGGGCAGCGAATGATCGACATCTGTGCCGAGCGGATGGCGCGCGGGGATGCCGTCGCGGTCTTTCCCGAGGGCACCTGCAACGACGTCGACCCGACGCAGGTGCAGGCGGTCGGCAGCGGGATCGGGCACATCGCGTTCCGGGCGATGAAGCTCGGTGCGCGGCCCGCCCTGGTCAGCATGGGCCTGAGCTACGGGCCGCGGGCCGATCCGACCGTGGAGCCGACCGTCGACGAGGCGAAATCGGCCAGCTTCTACTTCGGGCCGCCGGTGCCCGAACTACCCGCGCGGCCCGCCGAGATCGCCCGCCTGGTGCGCGACCACCTGCAGCTGGCCCTCGACGGCGCCGTCGCCGCCTACTGATCACTGCGGCAGGCCGAACCGTTCGCGCGCCCAGTGCGGCACCAACGCCAGATACTCGGGCCGCGACTCGACGAAATGGCGCACCATCGGGCACAGCGGCAGGATGCCGTAGCCCTCGTCGCGGCTGGCGTCGAGCGCGGCCTGCACCAGCATGCGACCGTAGCCCTGACCGTCGTAGCGGGGATAGATCTCGGTGTGGACGAAAGCGCGCTCGGCGGCGGTGTCCTGATATTCCGCGATGCCGGCGAGACCGCCGTCCACACAGATCTCGAAACGATCGAGCTCCTTGTTGTTGCGAACCTCTGTCGACATGGCTCGACGCTACTGTCTCACGCGCGCAATGTGTTCAATAGACACCGCACCGGAGCTCGAGTTGTGACGGTGCGCGCGGCCGCAGAGAATGCTTGTGGTCGAACGGGGAGAATGACGCGGATGAAGACACGACGTACGGCGCGCTCGGTGGCCTGGGTGTTCGCCGCATGCCTGGCGATGCAGACGGCCGCCGTCACGCAGGCCACGGCCGCGCCCGCGTTCGGCGCCTGCCCGGAGGGTTCGGTGACACCCGGCCGCGGCGCGGAATGCGCGGTGATCTCGGTACCCCGGGACTACTCCGCACCCGACGGCCCGCGCATCGACGTGACCGTCAGCCGGATCCGCGCCACCGGTGAGCGCCGCGGCGCCCTGTTCGCCAACCCGGGCGGTCCCGGCGCCGACGCCCTCGACTACTGGGCCCGCCGCTCCCCGGATCTGCCCGCCGAGCTCAATACCCACTACGACCGGATCGCGGTACAACCCCGCGGATTGCGCTGGGCGACGCCGCTGGACTGCGGAAACGCCGAACGCAAGGAGCGCAGCGCCACCAAATCCGCCTGCGACAGCGCACAACCCGGCTACGTGGAGACCGTCACCACCGAGAACACCGCCCGCGATATGGACGCCGTGCGGGCCGCGCTCGGCCTGGAGCGCATCGACTTCTTCGGCACCTCCTACGGCACCTATCTGGGCGCCGTCTACGCCACGCTGTTCCCGCAGCGGATCGACCACATGGTGCTCGACTCCAGCGTCCACCCGGACTGGGTGTGGAACGAGCAGTTCGCGCAGCAGCAGCTGGCTGGGAAGCAACGCCTCGACGACCTGTTCGCCTGGATCGCCGACCACGACGGCGAGTACCACCTCGGCGCGACACCGCTTCGCGTGTACGAGAACTGGGTGCGGCTGGTGGTCGCGCAGGGCGGCGGCTGGTACGCCAACCTCACTCCGCCACCGGCCTCCACCGCCGACCTGCCGGGCGAACTGCCCGAGCCCATCGCGCAGGTGGCGCGCGACGGATTCAACGGCGGACGAGACCAGATCGGGCAATTGCAGAACCTGGTCCGGACGCTGGCCTCCGGCGGGACCTCGGCGCAGGTGCCGCTGCTGGCGGCGACCGCGGTCGCGACCTACACCCGCTCGTTCTGGCCGACCTTCGCCCGCGCCATGGCCGACGCCGACGCCGATCCCGCCGACACCAGCCAGCTCCGTGCCATCGAGGGCCTGGCGGCGACCGATCCGACGGGCCGGAATGTGTTCTCCGCCATCACCTGCAACGAGAACGCGATCCCCGGCCGGACGGAACTGCTCGGTGCCGCGGCGGCCACCGTCGCCTCCGGCGGCAGCGCCCTCAACGCCCGCGCCGACATGATCCGGTCCGGGGTGGCCTGCGCCGACTGGAACCCGGTCGCCGCGCCGGTCGCCATCGGCGGCCAGGGGCTGCGCACCGGGCCGCTGGTGCTGCAGAGCCGACACGACGCGGTGACCAAATACGAGGGCGGCCCGGCCATGGCGACGGCCCTGCGCGGCTCGCTGATCACCGTCGAGGGCGGCGACCACGGCACCTTCGGGCGCGGCAATACCGCCGTGGACGACGCGGTGCTGACGTATCTGCGCACCGGTGAGGTAGGCATCAACCACGCGGACCAAGCACCGCTGCAGTAATTTCGGCCTCCGCTTCGCTCCGAAGACCTTGTGTGGTGGGGAGGAGGCTTGCGTCGCAGAATGGCGGGATGGCGAATGAGGCACCGTGGCGTGTGGTGGTGGCACCGGACAAGTTCAAAGGGTCGTTGACTGCGCCGCAGGTGGTCGAGGCGCTGGCGGGAGGGATCGCGCGGGTGGTGCCGGATGCCGAGGTGCGGCGGGTGCCGGTGGCCGATGGCGGGGACGGGACCGTCGATGCGTTTGTGACGGCGGGGTGGGAGCGGGTGCCGGTCCGGGCCGAGGGGCCGACCGGGGCGCCGGTCGACACGGCGTACGCGGTGCGGGGGGATACCGCCGTGATCGAGTTGGCCGCGGTGGTCGGGCTTACGAAACTTCCTGGCGGGCAACCCGATCCGATGTCGGCGAGCACGTATGGGCTGGGGCAGGTGATCGGGCATGCGCTCGATCGCGGCGTGCGCTCGATCGTGCTCGGTGTGGGCGGCAGCGCGTCCAGCGACGGCGGCGCGGGCATGCTGCAGGCGCTCGGACTGCGGATCCTGGATGCCGCCGGTGCCGAAGTGCCCAGGGGCGGAGCGGCTCTCGCGCGGGCGGCGCGGGTGGATCGGTCCGCACTGCATCCGGCGCTGAACGACGCGTCATTCGTCCTGGCGAGTGACGTCGACAATCCGCTGCTCGGATCCGACGGGGCCGCGGCGGTTTTCGCGCCGCAGAAGGGCGCCGATCCCGAACAGTGCGCGACTCTCGAAGCGGCCCTGGCCGCGTGGGCGAAGCTGATCGATCCCGCGGCCGCCGACCGTCCCGGCGCGGGGGCCGCGGGCGGCACCGGATTCGGCGCGATGGCGGTGCTCGGCGCCGTCGAACGCTCCGGGATCGACGTCGTCCTGGACCTGATCGACTTCCGGTCGCGGTTGGAGGGCGCGGATCTCGTCGTCACGGGCGAGGGGTCGCTCGACGAGCAGACCCTGCGCGGTAAGGCACCGGCGGGAGTGTGCGAGGCCGCCCGAGCCGCGGGACTCCCCGTCGTCGCCGTCGCGGGCCGCTGCCTACTCGGCGAGGACGAATTGCGTACCGCGGGCTTCGCCGCCGCGTACACGCTCGCCGACCTCGAACCCGATCCGGACCGCTCGATCGCACACGCGGCCCCGCTACTGGAACAGCTCGGCGCGCAACTCGCACTCCGCCACCTGCAGCGCTGACCGGGCCTGCGGCACGCACGTCCCGCCCGCCCTCGGGCGCGCGCTCACACCGGGCTGAGTTCGCAGGACAGGACGTGGTCGCGGTGTTTTTCGCCCCATGCCTCCAGGGGGCGGAGGGCGGCGGCCAGTTCCTCGCCGCGCTCGGTGAGCGAGTACTCGACGCGCGGCGGCACCTCGGGGTAGATCTCGCGGTGGACGACACCGGCGGTCTCCAGGTGGCGCAGGTTCTCCGCGAGCACCTTCTCGCTCACGCCGTCCAGCAGCCGGCGGATCTGCCCGAATCGCTGCGGGCCCTCGCCGAGCACCCACATCAGGTGCAGTTTCCACTTGCCGCCGACCACATCGATGGCCACGGTCATGCCGCACACATCGTGAACTGCGTCACTGCTCATCGTCACCGTGGCCTCCTGACCTGATTTCGAACCTCGAGGTAAGCAACCGGCCCTCGACGTGCGGTCTTCCCGAGAATACCGGCAGCCGCCACCATCTGTATCCGGCGCCGAACCCGAATACGCGACTACCGAAGGATGCACGATGTCTCAACGTTCCGTTTCCGTCATCGGCCTGGGCCCGATGGGGCAGGCGATGGTGAAGGAGTTCCTGGCGGCGGGTGTCGAGGTGACGGTGTGGAATCGGAGCCCCGAGAAGGCCGAGGCCATGGTCGGATTGGGCGCGAAGCGGGCGGCCACGGTCGCCGAGGCGCTCGACGCCAACGAGGTGAGCGTGGTCAGCCTGACCCACTACGCCGCCATGTACGACGTGCTGGGTCCGGCGGTGGATCACCTGCGCGGCAAGGTGATCGTGAATCTGTCCTCGGACTCTCCGGAGAAGGCCCGCGAGGGCGGAACCTGGGTCCGCTCGCACGGCGCGCAGTTCCTCGCGGGCGGGGTCATGTCGGCGGGCGACAACATCACCCATCCGGCGTCCTACATCTTCTACAGCGGCCCGAAGGAGGTCTTCGACGCGCACGCCGACCTGCTGCGCCCGCTCAGCCCGCAGGAGTACCTCGGCCCCGACGACGGTGTCTCCCAGGTCTTCTACCAGGCCCTGCTGACGATCTTCCATCCGTGGATGCTGGCCTACGATCAGGCCCTGGCGGTGATCCAGAAGTCCGGGCACGACATCGATCAGTTCCTGCCGTTCGCGCAGCGCTCGAGCGAGGCGTTCCCGTTCTTCATGGCGGAGTACGCCGAGGCGGCCAAGGCCGGTGGCTGGGGTGACGTGGCGGCGTTCAAGATGATGGACGCGGGCGCCCAGCACATCATCGACGCCAGCGAGGAGGTCGGTGTGGACGCTACCCTGTCGCATCAGGCCCAAGGCATCTGGCGCAAGGCGCTCGCCGCCAGCGAGCAGGCCGGTCGCCCGGTCTCGGTCTTCGAACTGATGCGGGGTGATAACGCGTGAGCCGCTCGGTATCGCTGATCGGCCTGGGCCCGATGGGGCGGGCCATGGTGAAGCAGTTCCTGGCGGCCGGTTTCGAGGTGACGGTGTGGAACCGGAGCCCCGAGAAGGCCGACGCCGTAGTCGAATTGGGCGCGAAGCGGGCGGCCACGGTCGCCGAGGCGCTCGACGCCAACGAGGTGACCGTCCTCAGCCTGACCCACTACGCCGCCATGTACGACGTGCTGGGTCCGGCCGCGGATCACCTGCGCGACAAGGTGATCGTGAACCTGTCCTCGGATTCGCCGGAGCAGGCCCGCCGCGGCGCGGCCTGGATCGGCGAGCGCGGCGCCCGGTTCCTTTCCGGCGGTGTGATTTCCGACGGTGACACGATCACGAGCCCGACGTCCTACATCTTCTACAGCGGCCCGCCGGAGGTCTTCGACGCACACGCCGACCTGCTGCGGCCGCTGTGCCCGCCGGAGTACCTGGGCGTGGATCCGGGCCTGTCCCAGGTGTTCTACCAGGGCCTGCTGATCCTCATGCACCCGCTGCTCCTCGCCTACGAGCAGGCCATGGCGACGGTGGAGCGGTCCGGCCAGCCGATCGACCGCTTCCTCCCGTACGCGCAACGGTTCCTCGACAGCATGGGCACCTCGTTCGCGGTCTTCGCCGAACTCGCGAAAACCGGTGGCTGGGGCGATATCTCGACCATGAAGATGATGGATGCCAGCACCCAGCACGCCATCGAGGCGAGCGAGGACGTCGGTGTCGACGCCGCCCTCGTGCGGACCGCGCAGGGGTACTGGCGGCGGGCCCTCGCCGCGAGCGAGGAGGCCGGGCAACCGATCCCGACGCTACGCCTCATACGTGGCGACGGAGTGTGAGGATCCCGTTCTGCCTCAGGCGGATTCGGAGTTCGATCCCAGGCGCGGGAAGGGGGCGGTGGAGAACACCACCTCCACCGCCACCCCGAAATACTCCGAAATCCGCAGTGCCAGATGCAGGCTCGGGCTGTACTCGCCGCGTTCCAGATATCCGATCGTCTGATAGTGCACGCCCAGCGACTCTGCCAGCTGCCGCCGCGAGATGCCGCGCTCGGCGCGCAGCATCGCGATGCGGTTGTAGATGACCTCAGTAGGCACGCTGCATGGCCTTCTCGCGGCGGGCCGCCACGCTCGATCCGGATTCGCGACGAGCCATGCGCCGCAACACTATCGGGGCCAGCGCCAGCCCGATCACGGTCCAGGCGCCCAGCACGCCGAAGGTCTCCCAGTGCCGCCAGGACTGACCCAGCTCGACGACCGCCGCCTCGCCGGGCAGTACCGCCGAACGCATGCCCAGGCCCAGCCAGTAGATGGGGAACACCTGCGCCAGGCCCTGCACCCAGCCCGGCATGGACGTGATCGGATAGAAGATGCCCGACACCGCGATCAGGCCCATGACCGGCATCATCGCGAACCCCACATTGCGCGGGTTGTCGAAGATCGAGCCGAATACCGCGCCCATCGGCAGCGTCGCCAGCATGCCCAGGACGAAGACCCAGATCAGGGTCGCCCAGGCGCCGACGCTGTCGAGGGCCAGGCCGCCGACGATGATGCCGCCCGCGACCAGCATGACGATCACCTGCACCAGCAGCGTGCCCGCGGTGGTGATGATCTTGCCGATCAGATATCCGACCATGCCGTTCGGAGTCGCCTTGGCGCGCAACAGGGTTCCGTCCTCGCGGTCGACCGCCAGGAACTGCGAGATGCCCATGAGCCCGCTGGAGGCCACCAGCATGCCCAGCACGCCCGGCAGGGCCAGGGCACCCAGCCCGATGCCGGTGTCTCCGAACTGCCCGTCGCGCATGAAGAACAGCGCCACCAGGATGAGCACGGGCCAGAAGTACTGCATGAACAGGTCCTGGCCGTTGGTCAGCATCTGACGGATCTCGATCAACCCCTGCGCCACCCCGGCGCGCGCGGCCACCAGTATCGGGGTCATCGGGTCACCTCCTCGAGGGCGTGGATCTCGGCATCGCCGCCCTGGCCGGATTCGAAGCGCTGCACCAGTGTCATATAGGTGTCCTCCAGCGAGGCGCGGCGCACCTCGAGTTCGTCGATACCCTCGCCGTACTGCTGGAACAGTTCGTAGACGAACTTGGTCGATTCGGTCGTGGTGTGGACGAAGCGCTGCCCGTCGCGGGTCCACTTGATCTCCGCCTCGCCCGCGATGCGCCGCGACAGCTCGTCGGCCGAGCCGTCGGCGATGATGCGCCCGCCGGCCAGCACCAGGATGCGGTCGGCGAGCTTCTCCGCCTCGTCGAGGTCGTGGGTGGTGAGCATGATCGTGGTCTGCTCGTCGTCGGCGAGCCGGTGCATCAGATCGTGGAACTCGCGTCGGGCCTGCGGGTCGAATCCGGCGGTGGGTTCGTCGAGGAACAGCAGTTCCGGGCGGCCCACGATGCCGATGGCCACGTCGAGGCGGCGGCGCTGGCCGCCGGACAGGCTGCTGACCTTGGTGTTCGCCTGTTCGGTGAGGCCCACGGCCGCGATCAGTTCGTCGGTGTCCCACGGGCGCCGCAGCGCAGGCGTCGAATACGGCGCGTAGTACGAGCCCAGATTGGACAGCAGTTCCCGCACCCGCCAGCGGCCGTGATCGCGCCAGGACTGCAGGACGACGCCCATGCGGGCCCGCCAGCCCTCGTCGCCGTGCGCGGGGTCGGTGCCGAGCACCGTCACCTGCCCCGCCGACCGCATCCGGAAGCCCTCCAGGATCTCGATCGTGGTCGTCTTGCCCGCGCCGTTGGGGCCCAACAGCACCAGGACCTCACCGCTGCGGGCCTGAAAAGTGACGTCCTGCAACACATCCCGGGTGCCGTATCGCATCCGCAGACCCTGGACGTCGAGTACGACTTCCTCGCCTACCGTCATCCTGCCCTCCGTAGCAATCTCAGGATGGGCGGTAGCATACCTACTACATTTCGGGCCGAACAAGGGAATTTCCACGACCACCAGCAGCCCCGGCACGCTCCATCAGCAGTTCCGGCACGCTTTTGGCCGGAATCACGTTCGGGTACTGAGGAATTCGACGGCGGCGGCGTAGCCCTGGATCCCCATGCCCGCGATCACGGCGGTGGCGATGGGGGAGATGTAGGAGTGGTGCCGGAACTCCTCGCGGGCGTGCACGTTCGAGATGTGCACCTCGACGATCGGCACCTCCGGGATGACCAGCGCATCCCGCAGGGCCACCGAGGTGTGGGTGAGACCGCCCGGATTGATCACGATGCCCGCCGCGGCACCGCGCGCGGCATGGATCCGATCGATGAGCGCCCCTTCGGAATTGGACTGGAACGCGGTGATCTCCCGGTCGAACCGGGCGGCCGTGCTGCGGCACAGCTCGACGACGTCGTCGAGGGTCTCCGAGCCGTACACCTCGGGCTGCCGGGTGCCCAGCATGTTCAGGTTCGGGCCGTTGAGCACGAGGATCGGTGCCATGCCGGACACCCTATCGCCTACAGCCCGCGCGGCCCCTCGGCGCGCAGGTCGTCGACCTTGCGCATGGCCGCGCGCAGTTCCTCGAGCCATTCCTCGGCGTGCTCGCCGGCCAGCTTCACCGTCCAGGCCAGGGCGTCGGCGCGGGACCGCGCCACCCCGGCGTCCACCAGCGTGTCCAGCACCTTGCGCTCCGGCTGGCGCAGCCGGGTCATGACCGGAACGGCCAAGTGGGTGAACAGGATCCGCTCGCCGTCGACGGATACACCCCAGGCGACGCTGCGGCTGAACCGGGCCTGCGCCTCCTGCGCGATCTGCATGCGGGCGGGGCGGGTGGACTCCCGGAAGCGGGCGACGAGCCCCTCCTTGGTGGCCCGGGGGACCTCCTCGGTCGGCCGGTCGGCAGCGGCCTCCTGATCTCCCTCCGCGGCGGCCGAATCGCCCGACGGGAGCGGCAACTCGCCGACTACGACGATCTCGTCGCGGTCGATCTCGATCGTCGGCGAGCCGGTGAACCATTCGCTCGGCAACCTCCCGGCGAACCAGTCCGGGGCCTCGGCGGCGTCCGGCAGATCGGCCTGTTGCCAACCGCCCGGGCGCCCGAATCCGCGGCCGCGCATTCCGTGTCTCATGGCGCTACCTCGCTTACTTTCCATGAGCTGTAATAGTGATTACTAGATTACATCGATTCGCGCCGGGCGATTTCTGCTGTCGGAGAACGGCTGCGAGATGACCGCACAGTGAACACGGCTAACGATTTCGCCGCCGCTGCACAGGAAGTCGCGAAACGGGCACTATTCTGGTGCTGAGCATGGAGAATGCGGACGGCGCCAACCCGGCGCCGGGCCAGTTCTTTTCGGGTACCGTTGGTCTTGTTGCTGGAGTGACAAGAGTGAAGAGTGGGCGATATGGATGTGTGGGGATCCCGCCGCATTCGCGTTCGGGGCGCAGTGGCGGTTGCGGGCGCGATCGCTCTGGCGATCGTGACGGGATCATGCGGCCTGAACGACAAGCCGAACAGCCCCGAGGCTGTCGTCGAGAAGTTCACTCAACTGCTGGACGATAAGGACGCGGGCGGCGCCGCCCAGCTGACCTCATACCCCAACGGCGCCGAGGCCACCCTGGCGAAGGTGTTCGACGGGCTCAATCCCGGCAAACCCGATTATCAACTGGCCCAGTACATCGGCCTGGACGACAACTCGGCCATGTTCAATCTGAAGGCCAACTGGAACTTCGGCCCCGGCAAGGACTGGACCTACGATCTGCAGGGCTCGATTCGCAAACTCGCGATCGGCTGGCGCATCTCGTGGGAGCCCAGCGTGGTGGTCCCGCAGCTGAACAACCAGCGCGGCGTCAAGCTGGTGCGCACCGACGCGCCCCCGCCGAAGGTCAACGACAACGCGGGCAACACCCTGATGACCGAGCAGGTGATCAACGTGGTGAAGCTGGATCCGGCGAAATTACCCGACCCGGTGGCCTCGACGAACGCCTTAGCCGACGCCATCGCTCCGGTCGCGCCGCTGATCACCGGGCCGTCGCTGATGCAGCAGCTGGCAGGCTCCCAGGGCAAGCCGATCGTGGCGGTCCAGTTGCGCGAGGACGACTTCGCGATTCTGGAACCGCGGATGGCCCCGATTCCGGGCGTGGTGCTGGAGAAGCAGCCGCGGCTGATCGCGACCGATCGCCGGATCGTCTCGCCGCTGCTCGACGGCCTGCGCAAGGTGTGGCAGGAGAACCGGGACCAGCACGCGGGCTGGGGCGTGAAGCTGTTCGAGGCCGACGGCCGCCCGGTCGCCCAGCTCGCCGGTCAGCAGGGCCCGCCCGGTCCGGACGTCGCCTCGACGCTGGACCAGAAGCTGCAGCGGGCCGCCGCGGACGCGGTGGTGAGCGCGGGCACCCCGGCCTCGATCGTGGCCGTCCAGCCCTCCACCGGCGCCGTCGTGGCCGCCGCGCAGAACACCTACGCCAGTGAGCAGGGGGCGGTCGCCTTCACCGGCGCCTATCCGGCCGGGGGCACCGCCGAGCTGTTCAAGCAGGTCGCGGCGATCACCAAGAAGAAGGCGCCGCAGGACGTTTCGGTGCAGGACGCGGCCGAGGGGGCCGCCATGCTCGGCGTCGGCATCGGCTTCAAGGTGCCGGGGCTCGACCAGACCACGGGGCGGCTGCCGATCGGCGGGCGCGGGGTCGAGCAGGTGCGCCAGGGCAGCGCCGACCCGATCCTGGCCAGCCCGTTCGGGATGGCCATCGCCGCGGCGGCCATCGCGCGCGGCGGGGTGACGCCGCCGATGATCGAGATCGGCCGCCCGTCCACCACCGAGGCCGAGCTGACGCCGCTGCCCGACGAGGTGCTCCAGCAGCTGCGCCGCATGCTGACCGACGATGCCGCCGGAGGCCCGGAGCTGGCCTCCCTGCGCCGCTACGCGGGGGTCACCGCCTACGCGGCCACCGCGGGCACGAGCGGCTGGCTGCTCGCGAACATGGGCGACCTGGCCTTCGCCATCCACATCGACAACGTCGACAGCGGCGACGCGACATCGCGCATGGCCGCCCGCATGCTCCAATCCCTGGCCGCCCCCGACTGACAGCCCTTACCGCAGGGCTCGCCAGGCCGCGCGCCAGCCGAGCAGGAACAGGGCGAGCACCGTGGCGGCGACCAGGATGAAGCTGGCCGCGGTGCCCTGGCCGCTGAGCACGCGCAGCGCCATGCCGATGATCAGCGTGGACAGCCACACCACGACGCCGGTCGGCCACAGCGCCCGGGCGTCGAATCGCCGTAGTGCCGTGGTGAATTCCCCGCGCGCGCCGATCCACGCCGCTATCAGCCAGCCGATGATCAGCCCGGTGCCGAACGGCCACAGCGTGCGTAGCAGGCCGGTGAGCACGGCCTCGTGGTGGCTGCGCCGCCCGATGGCGCAGAACACGATCACCAGCAGGGCATCGACCACGAACGGCACCAGTTTCTTCACGCCGACAGGGTAATCGGCGCCTCAGGCGTCGTCGCCGTCGCGCTCCGGCTGCTCCGAGCCGAGGGGATCCGGGCGGCGGCCGGAGCGCTTCTCGTTCAGCAGCCGCTGCTCGGCCAGCATCGCCGAGCGCTGCTCGAACTCCTTCTCGAATTCGGCGTCCTCGGCCTGCGGCTTGCGGAACAGGAAGGCGAAGACGATCCACCCGATGATCGCCACCAGGATGAAGCTGACCATCCGGTACATGACGCCCGCGGCGACGGCCTGCGAGGCGGGCAGCCCCGCGGCGGCGGTGAGCGCGTAGAACAGCGTCGCGTCGACGTAGACGATCCCGCCCGGAGCGAAGGGAATGGTGGCGACCGCCTTGTCCACGCTGAACGCGATCAGCAGCCCGGCCAGCCGCGGTTCCGCGCCGACGGCGTAGCAGGCCGCACCCAGGCAGGCCACGTCGCCGAGCCGGTGCATCAACGCGAACAGCGTGACCATGACCCCGTCGCGCCGCCCCAGATCCACCGATTCGAGCTGGTGCAGGATCTCGTGGACCTTGTCCATCCCGTCGTCGAGCCGATGCCGACGAATCCGATTGACCAGATGCAGGATCCGGCGGGCCAGCGACTCCAGCGAACCCGGATTCCCGGAGATGTAGTTGCCCGCCCACACCAGCGCGATCACGCCGCCGATCGGCAGCACCAGCTTCCACGGCCCGACCTGATCACCGGCCAGCAGCGCACCGCCCACGCCCAGCAGCACCATGCCCGCCGCGGCGACGACGCCGGAGATCACCAGCTGCCAGGAGGCCACGATCGGGCTCGCCCCCCAGCGCCGGGTCTGGCGGTAGGTGAACGCGGTCGAGAAGACCTGGCCCGCGGGCAGCGTCACCGACATCGCGGTGGCGCCGTACACCACGGCCACGGACTTGCGCTGGCTGACGCGCACGCCCCCGGCGTGCAGCAGTTGTTTCTGAATGCGGCCGAATCCGCTCATGGATATCGCCTGCATCAGAATGCAGGCCGCGACCCATCCCCAATGAATTTCGGTGAGACTGCGCCACGACTCGTGCAGCCGGGGCCACATATAAATGCCCTCGCCGATCAGCAGCGCCGACAGGGCCAGTCCGAGAACCCATTTCAACCACCAGAACCGCCCGCGACGACCCGGTTCGGCAGGCGATCCCGGGTCGCCGGCTAGTTCACCATGGGCCCTCACGCCCGTCAGCCTAACGAACGGCGTATAGCAGTAGCAGCCCCCGTTTCGCAGACGGCGCCCGCGGGGTGCTCCCGGCCGGTCAGTCCACGATCGTGTCCGAGTGCAACCCGGCTTCCTCCGCGACCCCGTCGTCGTCGCGTTTCGGCCAGGCCAGCCGGGTCTTGCGGCGGCGGCCGCGCAGCTGGACCTCCTCGCCCGATTCCCAGTGCCGCTGTTCGTGGTCGTCGGCGAAATACAGCGCGCTGCCCGAGCCGAGCACCCGCCCCGGATATTCCTTCGCCAGTTCGGTGAGCCGCGACGCCTCGTTCACCGGGTCGCCGATCACGGTGTATTCGAAACGATTTGCGGCACCGATATTCCCGGCGACCGCCAGGCCCGCCGATACGCCGATGCCGATATCCAGGCCCGGCACCTCGCGCAGCGCCTCGCGCAGTTCGCGGGCGGCGGTGAGCGCGGCGGTCGGTGCGTCCGGGCGGTCCAGGGGTGCGCCGAATATCGCGAGCGCGGCATCGCCGACGAATTTGTTGATCAGGCCGTTGTTGCGGTCGACGACGTCGACGACGATCCGGAAGAATTCGTTCAGCAGGCTTACCACCTCGGTCGGCGGCCGCTCGGCGGCGGTGGCGGTGGAGCCGACCATATCCACGAACAACACGGCGACGAACCGTGTCTCACCGCCCAGTTCGGTGCCGAATTCCAGCGCCCGCCGCGCGACCTCCTCGCCGACGTGCTGGCCGAACAGCTCCTGCAGTTCGCGGCGCTGGGCGGCCTCGTCCATCATCCGGTTGAAACCGACCTGCAGCAGCCCGATCTCGCTGCCGTCGAACACCTCCACCTGCACGTCGCGCGCGCCCTCCTGCACCCGGTCGATGGCGCGCGAGAGCTGGCGCACCGGATCGGAGATGCTCGAGGCGGTGAGCATCGACAGCGCCAGCGCCTGCATGATCACCACGCCGCACAGCAGCAGGATCGATACCGCCAGCGACTGCGCGGAGAACTGCACCTGCGAGGTGATCTGGGTGACGCACAGCAGCACGATCGCGATGGTCGGCGCGAAGGTCCCCATGCCCCAGGTCATCGCCATCCGGGTGCCGACGCCCGGGGTGAGGGTGTGGTCGAAGGTCCCGGTGGACAGCGCGTGCGCGGCGACCGGGCGCAGGATGCGCTCGCCGAGCATGTAGGTGAAACCGAACACGATGGTCGCGGCCATACATTCGGTGACGATGACCGCGCCCGCCAGCTCGGGGGTGTCCACGATGATCGTCGCGGCCAGCACCGCGCCGCCGACCAGCCACAGCGCCAGATGCACGATGGACTGCCGCAGCGGCGCGTGCAGCGCCGCCATCTGCTCCTGCCTGCTGGGTGGCCCGCCGCGCAGCTGCCAGCGCATGACCGGGCGCAGCATCAGCGCACCCGCGGTCAGGCTCAGCGCGCCGCCGACGACGAAGACGGTCACCGGGACGACCAGGCCGGTGCGGCGCACTCCGGTCGGCGTGCCCTCGGGAGCGGGCAGGCCGTACTGAATGAACGCGTACACCAGAATCGCACCGAAGGCGTTGGCCGCCAGTATCGATGCGAGGTACAGCGGCCAGCGCGTTCGCATGGTCTGTTTGACCGCTTCCAGGGGCGCCGACACGAGGACCAATCTAGCGTTTCGAGCGGTCGCGGACCGCCGGTGCACCCGGGGACGGTGGCCGCCGCCCGACCGATGCCGCGCCGTTGCGCGCGCTCACGTGCCGGTGTCGGACGGTGCGGATAGGCTCGCGACGTGAGTGACGTGGGGATCGGCCGCGACGACAGTGCTGCCGGGGGCGCCCCGGTATCGCCCCGGGGCGGGGGGACGGCGGTGCGGGAGCGGCCCGCGCGCCGGGCCGCCGAGGCGGTGCATCCGCTCGTGCGCGAGGCGGCCGAATGGTGCTGGCGGTTGCTGATCATCCTGGTCGCGGTGCTGGCGGTCGCGTATCTGGCCCAGCGCCTGACCACGGTGGTCATCCCGCTCGCGATCGGGCTGCTGCTGGCCGCGCTGCTGTCGCCCGCGGTGGACTGGATGCAGCGGATGGGGCTGCCGCGGTCGATCGCGGTCATGGTGGCGCTGGTCGGGTCGCTCGGATTGCTGGCCGGGGTGTTCACCTTCGTCATCGAGCAGTTCGTCAACGGCGTGCCGCAGCTGACCGACGAGTTCAAGACCAGCGTCCACACCATTCAGGACTGGCTGATCAACGGGCCGCTGCATCTGAGCAACGATCAGATCCGCAATGCCGGTAACACCATCATCAAAACCCTGGAGTCCAACCAGGATTCGCTCACCAGCGGCGCGCTGACCACCGCGGCCGCGGTCGGGGAGATCCTCACCGGTGCCTTCCTGACCCTGTTCATCGCCATCTTCTTCCTCTACAGCGGCGACCAGATCTGGCAGTTCGTCACCCGGATCATCCCGACGGCACAGCGGGAGCGGGTGCGCACCGCGGGCCAGCTCGGGTTCGGGACGCTGATCGGCTACGTGCGCGCCACCGTGGTGGTGGCCGCGGTGGATGCCATCGGAATCGGGGCGGGCCTGGCGATCCTCAGCGTGCCGCTGGCCCTGCCGCTGGCGTCGCTGGTGTTCATCGGCGCGTTCATCCCGATCATCGGCTCGCTGCTGGCCGGTTCGATCGCGGTGTTCCTGGCGTTGATGACCAAGGGCCTGGTGACCGCCCTGATCGTGCTCGGCGTGACGATCGCGGTGATGCAGCTGGAAAGCCATGTGCTGCAACCGCTGCTGCTGGGCCGGGCGGTGCGGATCCACCCGCTGGCCGTGGTGCTGGCGATCACCGCCGGGGTGGTGCTGGCGGGTATCGCCGGTGGCCTGCTCGCGGTGCCGTTCGTGGCGGTTCTGAATACGGCCGTCCGATCGCTGCTGGCCGACAATCCCGAGGAGCTGTACCAGGATCTCAACACGGGCGAGCCGGGGGAGCCGATGTTCCACGCCGAGCCCGACGATCCCGAGCCGGGCAGATACGAGGTGCGGCAACCGGTGTCCGGTGAGTCCGGGGGCACGGGGTCCTCCGGTCCGGAGAACAACGGCCGTGGGGAGCGCGGCAATGCGGATCCCGGCTGATACGCGGACCGATTCCGGGTCCGACACCGCGGCGACCACGCCGCTGTGGCGGGCGGTGCAGGTGTTCCGGCTGGTCACCGTCTTCTATGCCGTGGGCCAGCAGATCGACTCGGCGGACAACTATCGCGAGCCGGGGCTCAGCTGGGCGCTGATCGGGGTGCTCGTCGCCTGGTCGGTGATCTCGGCGATTCTGTTGTCGCAGTGGGGCAGTGGCGATACGGCCCGGCCGCGCACGATCGTGGTGATCGGCGATCAGGCGGTGGTGATCGCGCTGATGGCCAGCACCCGGCTGGTCGCCGACTACGACTGGTATCACGGGCACCAGACGCTGCCGACCACCCTGTGGGCGGCGAATGCGGTGATGTCGGCGGCCATCCTGTGGGGCCCGATCGGCGGGGTGGGGTCGGGGGTGCTGGTGTCGGCGGTGAGCATCATCGTGCGCGAGCAGTGGGAATTGGATGTGTGGACCGATGCCACCGCGCCGGTGCTGGTGTCGGTCGGGCTCGCCATCGGCCTGGCCGCGAACACCGCCCGCCGGGCGCAGCGGCAACTGCAGGCCGCCGTGCGCCTGACCGCCGCCGCCGAGGAACGGGAGCGGCTGGCGCGCGAGGTGCACGACGGCGTGCTGCAGGTGCTGAGCTACATCAAGCGCCGCGGCACCGAAATCGGCGGCGCCACCGAGGAATTGGCACTGCACGCCGGCGAGCAGGAGGTGGCGCTGCGCGGGCTGATCTCCGAACAGGGCAGCCGGGCCGACACCGGTACCGACGCCGACCTGCGGTCGCTGCTGACCGCGCAGGCGTCCTCGGCGGTCTTCGTCTCCACGCCGGGGGAGCCGGTGCCGGTCGGGGAGTGGACGGCCCGCGAGATCGCCGCGGCCGTGGCCGCGGCGCTGGCGAACACCGGCCAGCATGCCGGGCCGGACGCGAAAGCGTATGTGCTGCTGGAGGATATGGGCGATGCTGTGGTGGTCAGCGTTCGCGACGACGGACCGGGTATCGCGCCCGGCCGCCTCGCCGACGCGGCCGCCGAGGGGCGGATGGGGGTGTCGCGCTCGATCATCGGCCGCATCGAGGCGCTGGGCGGGGTGGCCGAGCTGCTGACGACCGAAGACGGGACGGAGTGGGAGCTACGGATTCCGCGCCACGGAGCAGTGAGGCATTCACATGAGCGATGATGTTGCCGCCGAAGGCATTTCGGTGATGGTGGTGGACGACCATCCGATGTGGCGCGACGGCGTCTCGCGCGATCTCACCGAGGCGGGCTTGCGGGTGACCGCCACCGCCGACGGCGTCGCCGCGGCCACCCGCCGCGCGACCGCCGTCCGCCCGGCCGTCGTCCTGATGGATATGCAACTGCCCGACGGCAACGGCGCCCAGGCCACGGCCGAGATCCTGCGGGTATCGCCGCACAGCCGGGTGCTGGTGCTGTCCGCCTCGGCCGAACGCGACGATGTGCTCGAGGCGATCAAGGCGGGCGCCACCGGGTACCTGGTCAAGAGCGCCTCCGCGGCCGAGCTGATCGCCGCCGTCCGCGCGACCGCGGCCGGGCAGGCGGTGTTCACGCCCGGCCTGGCGGGCCTGGTGCTCGGCGAGTACCGTCGCATCGCCCAGGCCCCCGCGGGCAGCGACGAACCACACCGCCCAGCCCTCACCGAACGCGAGACCGAGGTGCTGCGCCTGGTCGCGAAGGGCCTGTCCGCCAAGCAGATCGCCACCCGCCTCGGCCTCAGTCATCGCACGGTGGAAAACCACGTCCAAGCCACCCTCCGCAAATTGCAGCTGGCCAACCGGGTCGAGCTGACCCGCTACGCCATCGAACAGGGACTCGAATAGGGCATCCCGCCGGGATGACCGGGGGATCAGGGATTGCCCTGATGTGCGGGAACGGCGCCGTCGGTACCCTCGATCACATGGGCGGTGAGACGATTTCCACTCCTGGTACGCGGTCGGTTCCGGAGTCCGGGGGCACGGTGGGCGATCGCGATCTCCGGGTGACCGATGCCGAGCGCGAGCACGTCGGGACCCTGCTGCAGCGGGCGGTGGGGCTCGGGATGCTGTCGCTGGGCGAATTCACCGAGCGCATGGATACGGCGCTCGCGGCCAAGACCCGCGGCGAGCTGAACGCGGTACTGATCGACCTGCCCGGGATCCGCCTCGCGGGGCAGCCGAATCCGATGCCCGCGCCCCCGCCGCGGCGCCCGGCATTCGGTGCGCCGCCGCCCGCCCCGGTGCCCACCGGCAACACCATCCGGGCGCGGCTGTCCGGTGTGACGCGCAAGGGCCGGTGGCAGGTGCCGCCGGTGCTGTATCTCAACAATCTGCTGGCGGGCGTCACCCTCGATTTCACCCAGGCGACGATGTCCACCCAGGTGGTGGAGCTGCGGGTGGACGATCTCGGCAGCTCGCTCACCCTCATCGTGCCGTCGGAGGCGACTGTCGACCTCAACGGCCTGGACCTGATCGGCTCCAGCGCGAACAACAAGGTGCGCACCGGTCCTCCCTTCGGCCCCCTGCACCTGGTGGTGCAGGGTCGGTTGCGCTTCGGATCCGTCACGGCCAAACAGCCTTTCGCCGCGCAGTGGCGTCGCCTGATGTCCGGTTTCTGATCGGCGGGCGTGCCGGTCGGCCGGTACTGTCGGTGCCATGGCCGATGGCATGGGCGCGACCGAGCCGGAGCCGCAATACCGCGCCGGCCGTGGCGAACCGCTGCTGCTGTTGCACGGCCTGCTGCTGACCTGGCAGTCGTGGGGCGGGGTGCTCGACGAATTGTCCGGCGACCACGCGGTGCTGGCTCCCACGCTGCCGGGGCACTGGGGCGGGCCGGTAGCGCGGCGCCCCGCCACCTTCACCCTGCTGGCCGACCACCTCGAACGGATGTTGGACGAGACCGGTTGGCAGACAGCGCATCTGGTAGGAAATTCGCTCGGCGGGTGGCTGGCGCTGGAACTGGCCGCGCGCGGTCGGGCCCGCACGGTGACCGCCATAGCGCCGGGTGGCATGTGGAACTCCGAAACCCGGACCGCCGGTCGGCTGCTCCGCAAGTATCGCGCGTTCGCACCGGTCATCGAGGTCGGCGCGGGCACGACCCGCACGATGACCCGCAGCCTGGTGCTGCCGCTGCTGTCCTACCACCCCGCGGCGGTGCCGTACCGCTTGGCGACCGCGGTCGCCGCGGCTCCCGCCCACTGCCGCATCGTCGACGACCTGGCCGAAGATCCGGTTCTCGCAACGGGTTTCGGCCGTTTCGCCGATATCTCCACCCCCGTCACGTTCCTGTACTGCGAACACGACCGCGTCCTGCCGCCGCGCCTGCACACCGCCCCGCCGCAGGCCCCCACCATGCACTCCCGCACCCTCCCCGGCGTAGGTCACGTCCCCATGCTCGAGGCCCCCCACCTGGTCGCCAAGGAAATCCGCGCAAGCATCGCCCAAGTAGGCCCCATCACCACAACCTGAGGTCGACCGCACCGGCGCCGCATCGGAAAATGCGCGACCTGCCTTACCCGCCCGGCAGCGCCGTGCCACCGGACATCGGCGCCGCCTCCTGTTCAGTAACGTCGTGCCGCCACATGGCAGCGGGCGCCGCTTGTTCGGTAACGCTGTGCCGCGCCTCATGGCGGAGTGGCGCCGCTCGTTCGGTAATGCGGTACCGCCGCACAGCAGCGGGGCACCGCTTGTTCGGTTGCGTCGTGCCGCCACATAGCAGCGGGGCGCCGTTTGTTCGGTAACGCTGTGCCGCTACATGGCGGGATGCCGCTTGTTCGGGCTGTGCCGCCGTACAGCAGCAGGCGCCTCTTGCTCAGCAGTGCCGGTTCATCGGTGCGGGCGGGACCGCTCGGGTCAGTCGCGGTTTTGGCGGCGCAGGAGTTCGTTGACGCTGACCGTGCGGCCCGCGCCGCCGCGGTGCTTGCCCTCGTCCGGATCGGGCTGTTCGGGCTTGCGGCGGGACGAGCGCAGGTCGGCCATCCACCGCTCGATGCTGTTGCGGTTGGAGTCGTCGGGCGGATCGGCCGTCTCCCGCGAAGCGGGCGGCTCAGCAGGCTCCGGGGCCTGCTCCGGCGCCGCGTACGCACGATTCTCCGGCCGAGCCGACGGCTGCTGTTCGGGCGCGGGGAACCGCTGTTGCCCGGGCGTCTCGAAGTGTTGGTCGGGTGCGTCGAACCGCTGCTGCTCCGGCGCTGTGTAGCCACGGTTCTCCGGCTGAGCGAAAGGCTGCTGCTCGGGTGTCTCGAAGTGGTGTGGCTCCGATCCTGTGAAGCGGTGTTGCTCCGGTGCCTCGAAGTGTGGCTGTTCCGGTGGTGTGAAGGGCTGTTGCTCCGGTGCTGCGGAATGTTGGTCCGGCGCGGTCGCGGAATACGGTGCGGGAGAATCCGATTCCTGGGCCGGTGCCTGGCGGGGGTGGAACTGCTGGGCGCGGGTGGCCGGGTGTGGTGCCACCTTGGGTGGGTTCGGCTGTGGCGGCAGGACCCGGGGCGTCGTGCCGACGGGCGCGGTCGGTTGCCCCGGCGCCTGCGGCCCGTCCGATTCCTGTGAACGAGCTTGCTCCCGCGACGCCTCCGCTCGCGCCTGGTCCCGCGGCCCCTGCTCCTGCCGCGCTTGGCCCTGCGGTGCGGGATCTTGCCGCGCTTGGCTCTGCGATGCCGGATTCTGTCGCGCGTGGCTCTGCGATGCCTGGTCCTGCTGTGCCTGGCTCTGCGGTGTTGGATCCTGCCGTGCCGGTTCCTGCGGCTGTGTCGGCTGTGTCCAGTCGTCAGGGTGCCGCGGCACGGTGCGCGGCGGTAGTGGTGGGCGCGCCGCTTGCGGTGTCGACACGGTCGGGGGCGTTGCGGGCGGCTCCGGATCCGATTGCGGCGCTTCGACGCTCGGCGTTACGCCGATCACGCCCGACTGCGGCTCGATCGCCCGCGGTAGCCTCAGGTTGGTCTGCGGGGTGGTCTGCGGCGCGAACATGCCCGGGTTGTCCGCCCGGCCGGGCGCCGCACTCGCCGAGCCGGACGGATTCGGCTGCGACGTACCGAGATTCAGCTTCGGCTGGGAAGTACCGAGGTCGAGCTTCGGCCGCGAGGTACCGATGTCCGGTTTCGGTTGCGAGGTACCCGAGTCCGGCTGTGACGTACCGAGGTTGAGCCGCGGCGCATCCGGATCCGCGGACGGGAAGCTCGAAAAGTCCTGCGGCCCATTCGATCCGGCGTCATCGGAGGCCCCGGGCTCGGCACCCGAGGTGCCGGACGTATCGGTCTTGATCACACCGAGTTGCTGCGTGGGCGCCTCACCGTCCACGCCCCCGATGAACCGAGGCCGCTTGAGCCGCTTACGCGCCGGTTTGGCCGGGGTGCCGTCGGGCATGACCGGGATCTGCTGGGTCACCGGATCGGTCACCGGAGTGGTCTTCACCAGGTCGACCACCTGATCGCTACCCGGGCGCTCGTCGTCGAGGATGGGTTCGCCGAGCCCGATCTTCTGCTGGATCTTCTTCATCCACTTCGGCGCCCACCAGCAGTCGTCGCCGAGCAGCTTCATCGTGGCCGGGACCAGCAGCATGCGCAGCACGGTGGCATCGATGAACAGCGCCGCGATCATGCCGTAGGCGATGTATTGCATCATCACCAGATCGGAGAATGCGAAAGCGCCGGTCACCACCAGCAGAATCAGCGCGGCGGCGGTGATGATGCGGCCGGTCTGCGCGGTGCCGATCCGCACGGCTTCGGTGGTGCTGGCGCCCATGGTGCGCGCCTCGACCATGCGGGAGAGCAGGAACACCTCGTAGTCGGTGGACAGACCGTAGATGATCGCGATGATCAGCACCAACACGGGCGACATGATCGGCTGCGGCGTGAAATTGAGCAGACCTGCCCCGTGTCCGTCGACGAAGATCCACGTCAGGATGCCGAGCGTGGAGCCGAGCCCCAAGGCACTCATCAATGCCGCCTTGATCGGCAGAACCAATGAACCGAAAGTCAGGAACATCAGCAGTGTCGTGACGAGCACGACGAGCGCGATCATGAGTGGCATGCGGTCGAGCAGCGAGTCGATGCTGTCCTTCTGGAGCGCCGGGGTTCCGGTCACCATGAACTGCATGTCGTCGGGAACGGATATGTCGTGCCGCAGATAGTCGATGGCCTCGTCGGCGGTGGTGGTCTCGGCGTCCACGAGCGGCGCCTGCGTGGTCCACACATTGGATCCGTTGGGCGGTTTGTTGGGGGTCTCGAACTTGCGGTCCAGCCCGGGCGCTTCGTTCGCCTGCTTGAGAACCCCGTAGATCCCGCTCGGATTGTCGGTGACCATGACCAGTTGCACCGGGTTGGACCGATACTGCGGGAACAGCTTGTCGAACTGCTCCTGCGCGACACGCGTCGGATTGTCCGGCGGCAGATAGGTTTCGCTGATCCCGCCGAACTTCAGGTTCTTCACCGGGATGATCAGCAGCAGCAGGATGATCACCAGCGGGATCGAGACCTTCAGCGGATGCTTCATCACCCACTGGGTGCTGCGCCCCCAGAAACCGTTCTCGATCTCCTCGGCGGTCTTGGTCTTGCGGAACCACTTGAGCCCCAGCATGTCCACGCGCTTGCCGAGGATGCCCAGGATGGCGGGCAGCACGGTGAGGGCGGTCAGTGCCGCGAGCAGAACGGTGGCGATGGTGCCGTAGGCAACCGACTTCAGAAAGCCCTGCGGGAAGAGCAGCATGCCCGCGCTCGCCGCGATGATCATGGTGGCCGACATCGCGACCGTGCGCCCGGCGGTCATCACCGACCGCCGCACCGCGGCGCCGGTGCTGTAGCCCTCCGCGAGTTCCTCGCGGAAGCGACTGACTATGAACAACCCGTAGTCGATCGCCAAGCCCAGCCCGATCATCGATACGACCGGACTGACGAACGAGTTCACCTCCGTGAACTTGGTGATCCCCATGACGATGCCGTTCGCACCCAGCACGGTCAGGCCGCCGACGATCAGCGGCAGGGCCGCGGCGACGATGCCGCCGAAGATGAAGAACAGCAGGACCCCGACGACCGGGATGGCGATGATCTCCATCCGCTTCTGGTCCTGGGCCATGGTGTCGTTGAGCGTGCCGGACACGGCCTGCAGGCCCGCCACCTGGACATCCACACCGGGTATCTCGAAGACGTCCTTGACGTCCCGGAAGTTGTTCACCATTTCGGTGTCGTTGTCACCCTTGATGGCCAGGGTGGCGAAGGTGATCTTCTTGTCCTGGGAGGCGATGCCGGTCGACAGCCACTGGTTGTTGCTCGAACGCCAGTACGCGTAGTTGATCTTGTCGATTCGATCGGGATAGCGCTGCGGCAGGCTGTACAGCGTGTCGGTGATCTTCCGGCTGAACTCGGGATCATCGACGGTCTTCCCGTCCGGAGCCGTGAAGAGCAAAATCACGTCGCCGGAGTGATCGCGGCCGTAGGCTTCGTCCTTGAGCTCGGACGCTGCGGTCGACTGTGAGGTCGGGTCGAACCACCCGCTGGCGCTGAGGTGGCTTTCGAGACCGAAGCCGAAACCGCCCAAACCGAGCAGCGCGGCTACTACAGCGCCTAGTACAAGATAGCGGAATCTGTAGACCAGGTCGCCCCAGCGGGTGAACACTAAGCGACTCCTTGAGCGGGGCGGGAGGTGAGCAGGGCCGACAGCGGGCGGAAGGGCTGCAGCCAGGCTCCTTCTTCGGGCAGCGAGTCGAGGCTGACCCGGGGCAGCGGTTCACGGAACACGCCCGGGATGTCCTCGAGGTCTATGAACTCGAGGATATCGGACGTCACCGCCCAGCTCGCATGCTCACGGAATCCGAGCACCTGCACCGGAATTCCGCTGGCCGCGAGCTCCTCGAGCGGCTCGCGGAAGGCCTGGCCGTCGGCGGAGGCCACCATGATTCCGGCCAGTCCGGCGCCCCGGCGCCGCGACTCGATATGGGCCAGCATGTCGCTGTCGACGTCGGAGTCCTCGTCGATCTTGGGCTTGGCGAAGACCGCGTAACCCACATTGCGCAGTGCCTCCACCCACGGCCGCACCACGTCGGCGGTGCCGGGGGCGATGTTGGTGAACACCGTCGCCTCCGCCTCGATGCGCTGCACGCTGCCCACCGACAGTTCCGCGGTGCGGGCCAGCAGCCACCGGCCGAGGGCGTCGAAGCGCGGGCGGTACGCCGCGGTGGGCCGCCCGCCGAGGATGGCGCCCAGGCCCATATCGAGGTTCGGGGCGTCCCAGACGAGCAGCACCCGCCGGACGTCGGCGGTGCCGCCGGGAACCCCGGAGACGCCGCCGCTCGCCGCCACGGCGGTGCCGTCGTTCGGCCCCGGGGTGGTGCCGTGCATTATTTCGGCAACATCCATGACCTCATGGGCCATCTCACTGACGCTCATAATTCGATCTTCCCCCAAATGAGCTCGGTGATGGCGCTTCCGGCGCGATGCGCCTTGCTTTCGAACTTGGTGACGGGGCGATCGACGCCTATCGGGGCGGTGGCCCGCAAGTGCTCGGGGTCTCCGCCCGCTGCCTCGTTCAGGCCGATGAACTGGGGTTCTGCTGCGCCCACCGCCGCGATGTGCTCGGCGTAGCCGACGTGGTCGGTGGCCACGTGCAACACGCCGCCGACCTCGAGGCGGCTGGCGATGAGTGCCACCGTGTCGGGCTGGAGCAACCGCCGCTTGTGATGGCGGGCCTTCGGCCAGGGATCCGGGAAGAACACCCGAACACCTGACAGCGAATCCTTGGCAATCATGTTCTCGAGGACGTCGACGGCGTCGCCGCGCAGCAGCCGGATGTTGTCGATGTGCTCGCGCTCGATGCGCTGCACCAGCTGCGCCAGGCCCGGCTGATAGACCTCGATCCCGATCAGGTCGAACTGCGGTTCGGCCAGCGCCATCGCCGCGGTGGCGGTGCCCGTACCGCAGCCGATCTCGACGATCAGCGGCGCCCGGCGGCCGAACCAGGCCGCGGTGTCGAGCGGATCGTCGGACACCTCGCGCCCGATGCGCGGCCACGTCCGCTCCCAGGCCAGCTGCTGATTGGGGGTGAGGGCACCCCGCCGGGACCGGAAGCTGGTCACCCGCGGGTAGAGCCGTGAGCCGTTCGAGCGTCCCGGCGGTGTCGGGGCGGCCGTGGAGGTGGAGGGGCCTTCCGGCCCGTCGCTCCCGGCGGTGGGGTTCGCGGCGTCGTTCACGGCGTCCATTGTCCAGTATTCGATGACATCGTATAAATCCCTGGTCAGGCTGCTGACGTGAACGCGTCGGGCCCCGAGACCGGTACATTACCGGGATTTCCGGGGTTCGGGAACTCGAGGACCTCTGCGTTGTCGACCACGCCTCGAACGTACCCATTCGGATCGGCGGACCGGCGGAGGGCCAGCGATCCGTCCCCGATGTGCGCTGGCCGAGCGTCTGCCCGGCGTCTGCCCGCGGCGATGTCCCCCAACCTTTCACGTCCGTGGACAGTCGTCATAGGTGTGGACTCGCAAGAAGATTCGCAGATCGACGCCGAGATTCCGGCATCCGAAGCCATCGACCGTGTCCGGGTGTACGTGACCGGCCGGGGCTTGGATACGACCGGCTATCCGCTGGCGCGGCTGACGGCGGTTCGGATCGACGCGGGCTGGATGGTGTACGTGCCGGTGCCGCGCGGCGAGATCGCGATCGGCCGGGCGATCTTCTACGTCGCCGACGACGGGGTGCTCGAACAGTCGTCGTCGTCGATCGCGCCGTCGCAGTACGTGGTGGGTTTCGGCCAGCGCTACCGCCGACGGCAGGGGGTCGCGGGGGGTGCCGAGTGACCGAGCCCGGAAATGACGAACCCGTCGAGCCGGGCGCTCGGATAGCGCACCGGTTGCGCGCGTCGGCACCGGCGGGATGGCGGCGGTTGGAGGCGTGGTTCGCGATGACCGTTGTCGCCGAATCGGCCCTCATGACCGTCGACGACGGCACGCGGTCGATTCGGTGTCAGGTGCCGGAGCCGGTGTGGGATGCGGTCCGGCGGCACCGGCGGATGTCGGCACTGTCGGACGAGGGGCCGTGGTGGCGGTTGTCGGTGCGGGTCCACGGTGCGGACAGCACTGTCGTCGCCGATCGTGGTGAGGAGCCGTTCCCGGGTGAGCAGTTGTTCGCACCGGACGCCTACCTCGCCGATCTGGAAGCCCATCCCCGGGAACGGCTGCCGGTGTGGCTGGCCGCTTACCTCGGCCGCGGCGAACCGCAGTCCAGGCCGCCGCGACACGCCGCCGAGCGAATGCGGGCGGATGAGCGCGCGGGTGTGCGGGCGACGGTCGTGGACGACGAACTGCCCGATCTGCCGGTGCTGTGGGCGAGGTGGGCGGCCCTGTCGGCGGCCTTCGTCGCGGTGGGGTCGGTTCGGGGGCCGCGGGTCGCCCCGGCTGTCGGCCTGTTCGAGAGTTCCGCGCACAGCGGTTCGACATTGGCCCTGCTGCCCGGTGACCGGGCGGTGCTGTCGGGCGGCGTCTGGAATGCGCCGGCGCTGGACGCCGCCTACAACACCGATGCCGCGATGCCGGATCTCTTTGCGGGCGCGCCGGATTGGGTCGCGGACCCGGTGCTCAACCCCCGCGTGTCCACTGGCCTGCTGAGCTTCTGTTATTGGTGGGATGCCGGGCAGTGGTTTCGCGGCGAGTCCGCTCCGATGGCGGAGTGCGCACCGGCCGTCCCGGCCGTGTGGACCGCCGACACCGTGGCGGATGTCATCGGCAGGCTTACGACCGACCGGTCGAGTGCGGCGCGGGCGGCGGAGCAACTGGTGGCTGCCGCTCAGTTCGGAACCGTGACCCCCGAGGCGATCGCGAAGGTCTTCGGCGACGACGGAGCGGACATCGACGGTGCCCTTTTCCAATTCATGGTCGCGGGCCTGAGTTCGGCGCAGACGGGCCGGATCTCCGAGGCGAAGGCGATCGAACTCGTCCGCGACCACATTCTCCGGCGGCGTTACGACACAACCGATTACCCGCTGTCGAGCCTGCGGGCCGAACGTATCGACGTGGGCTGGCTGGTGCGGGCGCCGGTGTCCGGTAGCGACATCACCCTCGATCGCGCGGTCTTCTACGTCGCCGACGACGGAGTCGTGGAGCGCTCGGCCTCATCGGTGCCGCTGTCGGTGTTCGTCGCCGGTTTCGAGCGACGGTTCCGGCTGCGCCGGGTCCGCATGGCCTGACCGGAAGGGTGGTCACATGAGCGAGGTGGAGTCGTGAGTGATCGGCTGCAACTGGATACCGACAGGCTGCGCGAGCACGGTGCGCGGCTGGCCGAACTCGGCGACCGGGTGGGCCGCACCCACACCGAACTGCGTGACGGCCTGGCCTATGCCGAAGGGTGTTGGGGTGACGACGATCTCGGTGTCGCGTTCGCCGAGGACTTCAAGCCGCATGCCGATCAGTTGCTCGCGAATCTGCGGGCGATGCAGGAGAGCCTGCACGGCACGGCGGGCGGGATGGCCACCGCCGCGCAACAGGTCGAATCTCAGGATCGAGGTGCCGCCGGTCTGATAACTCGCTCGGCCGATTCGGAGCCCGGAGTCGAGCAGCCGCCGTTCTCGCCCGGGTGGCCGACAGGGGGCGCGGGCTTGCCTGCGAGCGTCGAGCCGCGCGCGCCGGTCGGCCCGCGTGCGGCGGCGGCGCCCGTCCCGCCGCCCGATACCGTCGGCCAGGCGCAGCCCGCCGGGCGTGCCCAGCCCGATGGCGGGCAGGCATCCTCTTCAGTCGGGCAGGCGTCCCCTTCCCCCGTCGGGCAACGCGCGCCGGTCCAGGCGCCGGGTGACCCGCGACGCCCGGAAGGTAGTCCGTGGCGCCCCGAGGGCGGTCCGCGGCCTTCGGTCGTTTCGCCACCGGCCACGGACCGCCGCGGTGGCGAACGGAGTGGCTCCGGCCGAGGACCCACGCCCTCCCCGATATCGGCACCGGCAGCCGCACCGAATGCGGCCCGCGCTCCCGGCTCGGTGGCTCCTCACGACCCGCGCCGTTCGGTCGGTGCGGCGGACGGAAAGACGCCGTGGACCGGGCGGCCCGCGGCGGCGGGCCATTCCGAGTCGCCCCCGTCGCCACCTCGGCCCGGTGCCGTGCCGCGAAACGCCAAGGGAGACAAGGATCGACAGGAAGTCCGCGATCGGCGTGAGCCCGTTGAGGCGGGGCTGCTCGGGTGGCTGGCACGGACCCTGGCGCAGCGGCACGGCGTGACGGTCGTCGGGTTCGATCTGCCCGGGCTGCGGGAGGCGGCGGTCCGCGAGTTCGCGGCGGCCGTCGATCGCGTGCTGACCGAGTACCCGATGATCGCGCAGGACGTGGTCCGGGTGGCCGATCTCGGCGAGGACGCGACTGTGCGATGGGCTACCGGGCCGCGAGGCTATCCGGCTGCGGGAGTTGAGCATTCGATCACTCTCGACCTGCATGCCGCATGCGCAACGGACCGCGCTGCCGAAGCGCCGGTACCCCAACCGAATTCGGAGGGCGAGCCCGCAGGGGAGCTGCCGATCTATACGGAAACATTGCGCGAATTCGGCCGCGCACTCGATTTCGCCGGTGGCGGGGTCGCGCGGCACAAGGCGCAGAAGGCGTTGATCGCGCAATACCTGAGCCTGCGGGCGGGGCGCCTCGACACGCTCGCTGCGGTGGTGGCCGGTTACCGGCAGTGGCGTGCCGAATTGATCGGCGCCACTGGCGATTCCGGCGGATTCGATGCGAGCCGGGCCGTCGGCGCCGCGTTCGCGACGGTGGTGCGGCGTGGCGACAAGGCCGGGGTGCAGGCCCGGACGCTGTACGCGCTGCTCGTCGACGCGGCTCCGGCGCGGGTCTAGGCGCTCATGGGCGAGTCGTGGGCGTCGGAAACGCTGGCGCAGGCGCGTGGGCTGTTCGAGGGGCTGCCCGACGGTGTGCGGCGGCCGATCGAGACGGTGGTGTTCGGTGGGGACCTGCCGCGTGCCGATGTGTCCCGGATGCGCTGGTTGGCCGCGGAGTTGCGGGGCAAGGCGGCCGCGATGGACGGTCACGGGCAGGACGCCGGAAGCCTGCTGGCGCAGCAGGATTCGGTGGGCGCGCTCGGCGATGGAGTGCGGGAGGCGCTCCACCTGCACCGCGACGGCGCGGCCAGGCTGCGTGACGAGGCGCGGCTGCTGGCCGATCAGGCGGCGGCCGCGGCCAACGATGCGGAGAAGACGCTGTGCGTGATGCTCGCGTTCGGCGTCGAGCTGGCCTGGCGGATCATCAGGATCGTGGCGGCCGCCGCGGCGGGCGGTCCCGCCGGACAGCTGGCGGCGGCGTCGGCGGTGGAGTCGACGCTGGTCGAGGGCCGAGCCAAGGTGGCGCTGATGCGCGCGGGCCTGAAGGCCGCGTTGGAGCGGGGCGCGATCAAGGCGGCGGCCCGGCGGTCGGCGCTGGGGCCGGTCCGATTGCCGGTCACGCTCGGCAAGGCCGCCGCCCTGCCCGCGGGTGTCGACGCGGGGGTGCAACTGTGGCAAGCCGCTGCGGGAGAGCGGAACTGGGCGGCTGTCGGGCCGAACGGCGAGAACCCGAAGGGGATCGACCTGACATCGATTCTCGCCGCGGGTATTTCGGGCGCCGGAGGTGCGGCGGGCGGTATGCTCGCGGGCCGGTTCGCGCCGAAGATGTTCCCCGGCTTGGAGAATCGCCGTTTGCTGCTGGGGCTGGTGCACGGGGGCGCGGGCGCGGTGTCGGGCCTGGGCGCGGCGGCACTCGTGACCGGCTGGCCGGAACATTTCGACCAGGTGCTGGCGGCGCTGCTCAACGGCGGTTTCGCGGGTGCCGTACACGCCCACGCCGGTGCCCGCCCGGGATCGGGCGCGGCGGTGATCGACGGTGCGGGCGGCTTCATCCGGCCGGACCGGCCAGCCGCGGCTCGTGGCGGGGACGCCGTCCAACCGGTTCCGGCTCCCCGCAGCGAGGACACCGCGGTGGTCGAGTCGAGAGGATCACTGCCGCAGAAGGAGGCGGCTGATCGTGGCCAGGTCACATCCGGTGCTGTGGGCGGGACGCCGGGTCACGCGGAGCCGGCGGACGCTGGGGAGAACTCCGCTGGGGCCGTTCCCGAAATACCCGCTGCCACAGGCGAATACCGTTCGCCGGTGGAGAAGGGGGATGGGGCTGCCGGGGGCGAAGAACCCGGTCATGCGGCGCTGTCCGGTGTTCCTCTCTCGGGTCGGGCGACGCAGGTTCAGCAGGTCGCGGACGGCGCTGTCGGCCAGGAGCCGGTGCGGGCTCGGCCCGTGGCAGATTCGGTCGGTGGTGGAACACCCGCCGCGACGCCGGAGCCTGTCGCCCGCCGCGGTATCGCCGGTGCGGAGGGTGAGGTGCCCGCTGGGGTGTCCGCGCCGAACCATTCCGACCGGCCACCGGTCGGCGAATCTTCGGGTGCGGAGCACACCGGGGATCCGGTGGTGGAGGATGCCCACCCGTCTGCGCCCGAACGGCCGGTCCGGTCGGCGGAGGAGTTGGGCCGCGTACTGGCGGAATTGCCCGCAGCGGATCCGGTGGTGAGGGCCGATCTCACCGCCGAGCAGCTGCTGCGGTACAAATCCGCGGCGAAAGATGTGCTGGAGCTGTACCGGTCCCGTTCGAAGGAACTGGCTGCCGAGTCATGGGAACAGCGCAGACACGTGATGGAGCATGGTGATCGCGTGGAGTCGCTGCTGCGCTACATCGATGCGATGCGGGAGGGCACGGGGAAGACGCCGCGATGGACTCAGGTCGAGGCGTTCTTGCTGGGGCAGGAGTCGTTCATGCGGCAGATGGGGACGGCGGAGGGCAAGACGCTCGTCGGTGGGCTGGATTCGCTGGGGCAGCTGTCGAGCGGGGAGCCGGTTCAGCTCCCGAGCGGGCGATGGATGCGGGTGCATCAGGTGTTCACCACGACCGAGCTGCTGGCCAACGAGGGCGTCGGCCAGTTCGCGCCGATGCTGTGTCGTCTCGGTTACGACGCCGTGCGCTGGGATCCGGCGAATCCACCCCCGGAGCCGGACCGCCCGACCGTGTATTTCATGACCTCTGGAGAGAGGTTGACCGCGGAGCTGTTCGATCGGCCGCCGCCCGGAGATACCGTGACCCTCGATGAGGCGGACGAGGTGCTCGTCCACGGGGAGACGGTTCACTACCTCTCCGAAGGGGCGCGTGAGCCTGCGTCGGCCGTGGAGAAGGCCGAAGTGCGGCGGGTGCGGGACTTCCTGTCGCAAACGCTGAGCCAGCGGGTGTTGACGTCGGCGGATCTGCGTGCCGACCCGGAGGCGAGCCTGGCCACGGTCGGCCGGTTGTGGCACCGGAATGCGGGGCGGCCGTTCACCGCCACGGAAACCGAGATGGCGCGCGCGTACCTGGATGTGAAGGCGGGCCGGTTGAAGCTGAACAGAGACTTCCAGATATTCGACCGGAAGATAGAAATTCTGGATAAGAACGGCAAACCGCTCAGCAATCCGAAGGTCAATTCCGACAGCCGCTGGTTCGGTGGCCGCCACAAGATGGTGGAGGCCATGTTCGAGAAGAAGCACGGAGTCCAAATATATTCCGACGGTAAGGGGTCGAAGGAGGTCACCATGCGGGAGGTGGCCGCAAAGTACCGGCGATTGCAGCTGATGTCGGGCACATTGGAGCGGACCGCGGGCGAGATCAAGGACAATTTCCCGGTTCAGGGCGGTTTGGCGAGGGTGGAGAGCTTCGGCCGGTCGAAGCTGGTGAGTGAACCGGATCGGATATTCCTCAACGAACCCGAGATGCTGAAAGACGCGGTCGAGCGGGTCGGTGCGCTGCAAGCCCAGGGCAGGCCCGTCCTGGTCATCGCCCCCAACGATGTCGGCTGGAAATTCTCGTTGATGTTGCACAAGGCAGATATCGAACATACCCCCATCCTCGGCCGGTGGTTCTCCGAGTTCCGCGACAATAATGCCGCCGAGGAGCGACTGTCGTCGGTCATGAAACATGCGGGCGGACAACACGCGCACGAGGCTGGGGACGGCGGACGTGCGAAGGGCATCGTGACCGTCGGTACCCCGGGGATGCTCGGGCGGGGTTTCGACGCTGTCGTCGGAGAGACAGTGGACCAGCTAGGCGGTCTGCATGCGCAGATGCTCGGCCGCTCGTCCAACCCGGACGTGAACGACCAATGCGCGGCGCGTCCCGGTCGCAACGGCAGGAACGGCAGCAACGGATTCAGCGTCGCCCTGACCGACGATCTCGCGGACAACGCCCAGCACAGCGGGTGGAAGGTGGCAGTCACCCACTATCGGGCGGGCCGCGCCGAACATGTCGAGGCTGTCGCCGAGCATGCCCACGCTGTCGCCGCGTACGGCGAGCCCGTTCGTGGGGAGTCGCCCTCGGCCGTGCGAGTGGCGCGGGAAAAGATCGAGGCCGCCGACACCAAGATCGGGGAGGCGGAGCGGGAAATGCGCAGGTTGATCCCGGAGCTGCAGAACGACGCCGCCCGCAACGCGTACCTCGACCGGCTGCTTCGAGCCGACCAGCCGCACGCACCGCCCGTCGCAAGCGTCGGCACGGACACCGTGCATCCGCACCGGCAGCAGCTCCGGCTCGCGGAGCTGGCCGGGCTCCTAGGGATTTCCGCGCCGAGCAACGCATTGACCGACCTCGACACCGACGACGATTCGGTGCGCGAGTTGCTGGAGCGAGCACACCTGTCATCCGCCGCGGTCGAAACTCTGATCCAACAGCTCGACGCCCCCGCGCCCACACTGGTCGCCGACGCCGATCACCTCACCGACGAACAAGCACTCGAGATGCTGCACGAGCGCCGGAATCGATTGGCGGATCATTTCGGCCGGAAACTCGCGGATATCGCGGTCGACGGCGCCGAGGCCATACGGCAGATCGACCGCGCGCTGACCGAAGCCGGAAACGACCTCGGGAACGTGTTGTCGGCGAACCCGGCCGATGATCGCGCCCCACACGTCACGCCCGCCGTCGCCCGCGAAATCCTGGGCGAGGCGGTCGACCGCCACCTTTCCGCCGACGGCAACAGGCAGCCCGATATCGGCAGCGATGAAACCGCCATCGCCGCCGCATCGCACTATCTGGCCACCGCCGCGCTGCTCGACCTGGTCGTCGCTATTCACCGCCGCACTCCGAACCGCTGTGTCAACAACGCCGTCACCGGTGTGCGGGTGCTCACCGGACGCTCCATCGACATGCCGTCCTACGAATTGGCCGGTCATGATCGCGAAGATCTGCGGAGAATCTTCGGAGCCCCGGTCGTGCCCGTCAAATCGCTGGATCAGGTGAAGGAATCGCTCGAAAAACGGCCCGGCGGAATCACGGGCCTGGTCTACGCATGGAAAGACGCGGCGGCCGAAGGCGCCGGTGAACACATGGTGCTGGTGGTCAACGACAGCGAACCGGGCGAGGACTCGAAGCTGGTCGTGATCGACCTCGCCGCCTCCCGAGGCGGCAACACCAGCACCGACTACGGTCCGAAAGACCTCCGGAACCGCCGTGCGCTGCTGGATAAGGCCGTCCCATTCGACACCTGGCGGATAAAGCAGCAGAAATTCCTCGACGGGCTCGGCGACAACCGATACCTGGCGACAATCGACGTCGACCACAACGAAACCCGCTCCGTCCCAGTCGCAGTCGACCCGCAGCTCGAGCAGGATATCGAGTCGGCCTTCCTCGGCTGGCCACGAACCGACGCGGACATATCCGCCGAACCGAGAACAGCTCGCCTCGCCCTCGTCGGCAACCGCCCACCCGACAACCCCGACCCGGCCACGCCCGAAAACCGGCAGGAGCCCTATACGCCCTCGACGAGGCAGCGCGACAGCACACCGCTCGACGATCCCGCCGCCGACGGGCGCTCCGGCGCTGTCGGAAGCCATGCCGCGGGTCATGCGGAATCGCCGCGCGCGAACGGCCTGGATCGACTCGACGAACTCGACTACAGGATGATCGCCGGGGAAATGCCATCGGACGACCGGCAGATCAGCGATCCTGCGCTGGGGGCGATCTGCCGGGAGCAGGGGTTCGACGGGCTGCCGACGGTCGCCGCCGCGGAGGACCTCGATGAGCTGATAGCCGCGGGTGGCCGCGAGTTCTTCCGCGGCGTGACCGTTCCCTGGCATGTGGACAACTTCCGTCGCGGCGACTACTTCCCGGGCCGTTCGATGGTCACCGCGATGGGCAACGGAACGTACGTCACGACGAAACGGGAAGTGGCGCTGTCGTTCTACGCGGACAACCGGCCGAACCAGCTGATCAGGATGGTCCTGCATCCCGGCGCGAGGATTACGGACGAAGACCACCTGCGGGCCGCGCAGCGGGCCCAGCAGGAGTCCATCGCCGCGGAACTCGGCCGCCTGGTCGCGCTGCGACAGACGCGCGAGATAATCGCCCGGGAGGAAGCACTTCTCGACCGCAAAGCTGTGCTCTCGGATCTGGGCCGTCTCGCGGCGGCGCTGGGCTATGACGCCTACCGCACCCGCGGTTCGCTGCCGCGCCACAACGACGAGTACTGGGTGGTTCTCAACCGCACGGCCCTGATGGTCGAGGGAGATCCCGCTCCGATCCGCCCGGCGCGCGTCCGTCAGGCACACGTGCCCGACCTACCCCCGGGCCGCATGGCACAGATCATCGCGGGCGGTGAGGCCGAGTCACCGCCGGACGTTGCGGAGCCGCAGCTGGGAGCGGAGGAGGCGGCTGCGGAGCCCGGGGAGCAGGACCGGATGAGTTCGGCCGCAACCATTTCCGAGCTGACCCGGGCGCAGCGGGAACTGGTGCACCCGGCGTCGGTGCGCGAGGCGATCAACCAGTTGGAGAAGCGGTTGAACCGGCTCAGCGAGCAGGAGTGGGAGCAGCTGCGCGGCACCGCGGGACAACAGCGGCTGGACGGGTTGGCTGCCTGGGTGCACGACAGACTGCTTCTGGAAGACGACCTCCAGCGCGCCACCGCGTTCACCGCCGCCGACACACCAGACGCCGAACTGAACACGTCGGTCGCCGAACGGCGGACGCGGCTGTCACAGGAACTCGACCGCATCCTCGGCCGCACCGCTTCGAACGACGAGTCCGACAGCGCCGGGGACGGGCTCGAACGTCTGGCCGCAACGACCGAAACCGCAACGGCCGCAGGCCGTCTGGTCGCTGTGCTGGCCGATTATCGGTACCGTTCCGAGCAACAGCGCGGACCCATGGATTCCACGGTGACGGATGTGGAGGCACTGGTAGAACGCCCGGGGGTCATCAGTGAGTTGGTGACCTACTCGAACGGCGTACGGTATATCCGGGAAACTTACGATGATGCCGAACATGCTGTGGAGGAGTGGGCGAAAGCGCTGATCGGTTATGCCGCCATAAAGGCACCGATCGCCGAGGCGACTCTGCTCGCACCTGAATACAACATTCTCTACCGGAAACTCCGTCCCGACGAATCCAGCCGCGACCTCCGTGCGGCCGATATGCTCGGCATATTCCAGGCTGTCAACGGCGAAACGAGTCCATTTTCCTCCGTTTTCGTTCGTCGGATCGACGGCCGCATCGTATGGCAGGATCACCACGTCGGTCGGCAGGACATAGTCGCTATCGGGCGGCGAGTCGCTTACCTGAGGGATTCTCCGGCGACGGCGCTCCCCGAGCCTCTGGACGGGGTGGTGTCCAAGACGTTTTCGAATGCGATGTTCGGTTTGCGGCAGTTGGCCGAGCATGCCGATAATCCGCTGCATCGGGCAGGACTCGATGTCGATACGCAGACGAAGTCGCGGATGATCGCGAAATTCGGACTCGAACACCCTTACATCGAACTGCTGGGTTTCGAGAGCCCCTACATTCCGGTGGCGGTGATCGACGAAATTCTGGGTAAGCTGAACGAACTGCTCGCACGGTACGCGTATGCGCCCGGATTCCGGAATCTCATGACGAATATTCGTCGACTGCGAGTCGATTTTCTCAGCGGACCGCGCGTACAAGCCCAGATCACCGGCGAGTTCGACGTGGACGGCAATTCTGATACCCGGTCGGAGATATCATTCAATATTCGGCACCTGGCGGACCGCGACGCGGCACTCGCAGGCGCCGTCTCCAGCGCGGCCCGTGGTTATCGGCCGGTCGGCAGTGGGCGCCCATACGCGGACAACGTCGCCCACGAATTCGCGCATGCGATCGACAAGGCCACGGGCTGGCAACTCAGCGAGGATCTCCCCTCGGTAATGCAGGAGTCCTACGTGAAGCTGAGGGAGCGCGGCCTGACCGAGACCTATGAAGAATGGCTCGGCCGCCTGCCGCACCAAGCCGAGGCCGGAGATCTCGAGCCTCTCGCCGTCGGTTTCGTCGACGCGGAGAACAACGGCATCGTTATCGGCACCCCGCAATGGGTGATCCACGAGTTCGTCACGCAACTCCGACCCCCGGAAATCCCGCCGGGTCTCCGGGTCGACCTTCCGGCTGCCGTCGGCGGGTCTGCCGCATTCGTCGGCGGTCTCCTGCAGGGACCGATCGATCCGTCCCCGATGGACGCTCAGCCGCCCGATCGGCCGCCCACCTATTACCAATTGGTGGAACGTGCTCGGCAGCTGGCCGCGGAGCATCCGGATGTGTGTGAGTTGAAACCGGCGGCAGAATATAGTTCGGCCGGGGCAGAGGAGTGGCGCGCATGGGCGACGGGGCTGAACGACGCGACGGCTCGTGATCTCCTGGACAGGTACCGCACCCGTGCCACCGAGCATCTGGAAGAGTTCCGGCGCGGTGAGCCGCCGCCCATCGGGGAGATGCTCAGTGCTGGACGAGAGTTGAATGCGCTGGTTCAGGATCGGATTCGCCGGCTCCTGAAGGCGATGCCGAAATTGCCGCAATCGCGTCCGGCGCAGGAGGAAATGGTTGCCCTCGTGCATGACGCCATGGCACGACTGTCGGAGCTGGAAGATCTATATGCCGCGGCGGGTGCGGTGGTCGAACTCGTCGGGGCTCTACCCGCGGGACCTGGGACCCGTTGGGCGGCAGGGGAACCCGGTTATACGGAGTTTCTGCAATCGCTCCCGAGTCATCTGGGACGAACAACGCTGGCGTTGTCGGAACTGGCTTCGGCACCGACATTCGATGCTCTCTGGGACGAGAAGCTGCCGACGGTGTTCCGGCACGTCGCGGACCTCTCGTTGTATTTCCGGCCAGAGGCGTTGCCGGACGGCACCGATTGGTCGAAGCAGGTCGACCGATATATGGCCCAGGGGGTACACGGTGATTTCGATCCGGCCCTCGTGTCGGCGCTGCGGGCGGTGTCGGCGGACAAGGCGTCGGCGGCGCGAGAGCGAGCCGAGCCGGACGACATATTTGCCCCTGAATCCCCGCTGCGACAGCTGAATACCGCGGCCGGTTACTATCTCACCCGCACTCGTGACGTGGAAACGGCACTCGCGCTGCTACGCAGGATCGATGCGGCGCTCAAGCCCGCGACCGAGCGGCTGGGCCCGTCACATCCCGCGGTACAGGCCGCACGTGCCGTCCGGAGGCTGCGCACCGAACTCGCCGATGCCCTTGCGGCCGAACCGGATTATGCGGTCGCGGAGATCATGCGAGCCCGTGGCCTGAGCGCGCTGGGATCGGAATCCGCCGAGCAGTCCGTGATCGCCACGGCCGCGCGGAGTCTGGGTTGGCGCCACCCGATCGGCGCGATGCCCGAACTCGGAGAACAGGTTTCGGCCGAGCTGTACCGCGCCGCGACGACCCGGATCGAACGATCCGACGTCGAGCTGTCGCGCCTCGCCACCGCACGGGGTATGGAGCCGTCGCGGCTGTCGCCGGGCTCGCCGGAACTGGTCGAGCGGGTCGCGGAATTCGATTCGACCGCACAGGAACTCGTAGACCTCATCGCCGACGCCGCGACGCCGGGCACGGAAACGCCGTCCGAGGAGTCGAAGGAGCCCCATCGCGATCGGAATCGGCTGCGGCAGAGCGTCACCGAGTTGATCCTGTCCCGTCCGAGCGGGCCGCAGCGGCTCACTCGAGTGATGGACCGCCTCGAACGCGGATTGCGGCTCGTGGATCGCGATGCTTGGCGTGGACTGACCGGGGATAGCGGGGCCGCTCGCCTGCGACGGCTGCCCGGATGGATAGCGCGGGGCGTACTTCTCGACGCCGACATGCACGCGGACGACTCGGCGGATCCGGCGCGGCAGGCAGAACTGAACCTCCGTCGCTCCGCTCACGAGGCGGAACTCGCGGATCTGCTCGGGTTGGCCGCCCCGGTGCCGGAATCGGGCCGGGACCACCCGGCCTGGTCCGATCCCCTGGCCGAGTCGCGCCTGCTGGGGGAGTCGGTTCCACGTTCGGCGGCGATCGGTCGGGTGATCGACGCCGCGATCAGGTACCTCGAAGCCGGACAGCTCGTAGGCATCCCGGGCCGACTCATCGGGGACGGGATGGAGGTCGCCCGGCTGCGCGGCGAGGAGATCCGGCGGGAACTGCTCGAGATCGAGTCGGGGCGGAACCGGCAGTGGCATCGGAGGGCCGAGTTGGAGTTGGAGCACGCGCAGTGCCGTGAGAGGTACCAGCGGCTGCTGCTCCAACTGGCCGCCGCGCCCTTCGGTATCGATGTCGCGCACTGCGCCCCAACGGAATTGATGCGGCGAATCGAGCGACTGCGTACCGAGACGCGTCGCCCGACGCGCGGTCTGGCCGAACTGATCGCGGTCTACGACGATCACGTGGCCGCTCTCGCGGACGTCGAGGCGCTGTCCGTCGGATCCGACGCCACTTCGTCCGGATCGCCGAAATCCGCCGCACGGCAGGAAGTGTCGAATACCGCGGGCGTGGACGAGTTGCTGGACATGCTCGACGTGATGACACCGGAACGGCGACGCCGTGCCCGATGGGCGGAACTCTGTGGTGTCCCACCTGCGGAGGTGAGATCCGCCATTGCCGGGTTGCGGCGCGAATTCGCCGATCTGGGAAGGATATTGGTATCGGAACTGGTGCGGACCGAAGTGATACCGCGGGGGACTCCCCTCAACCGTGGATGGGTCCAGCGAGCCGACGCGGCTTGGGAATCCGAGCAGCGGCTGACTCCGGAAGGGCCCTTGGTCCGGGCCCGCCACAACGAACTGCGGCGGTGGCGCGACCGCGCACGACGCTATCGCATGCTCAGCCATCTACTCGACTCCGTCGAGGAATGCGAACGTCTGGACCGCGAGTACGTCGCGCGGTCCGGCCGGTTCCGCAGCGTGCGCAACTCCGCGGTCGTCCGGCCGGAAGCCCGGAGCCGGGCCGGGTGGATACCGGTAGGGGACGCGCGTGTCCTGGCGCCGGACGACCACCCCGGTGCCCGGGACCGGGGCCGACGGATCGCCGCGGCCGCCGACCGGCGCAGGCGTGCGTACGATGCGGCGGTGCGCGGCGCGGCGCTGATCGGTGTCGAGCACCCGGACCAGCTGCGTGTGGAACAGTTGCGGGAAGCCGTCGAGCGAATGGTGGACTGGTCCGACGACTTTCGGGACCCGTCGAATCCGCACCGGAGCAAGGAGGATCGCGCGCACGCCGCCCATGTCGTGGATGTGGGGGCGACCACCGTGGCCTACGCGATACTGTGCAGCTACGCGCAGGCCGAAGAGCGCGCCGCACGCACCGAGGCCGCGCGGGATACCGCCCGTGAGCTACTCCAGCGCGAGGTCGTCGACCGGCAGGGTGGTCGGTTCCTGGCGTGGTGCGTGGCGGTCGTGGAAAAGGACTCCGCCCCACCCGAGGTTTTCGTTGCCGCTCCGGCGGCCGGTCTGGACGATGCGCTGGCGGCGCTGGATTCCGACGATCGCGACGACCTCACCAGCCGGGCAGCCCGCTTCCATTACGAGCAGATCGTGGTCGACGAGAACGGCCGCGCCTACGCTCACCAGGTCCACCCAACCGAGGTGTCCGGGAACCAACCTGATGCACCCGAACGAACAGGCCACGAGGTAGCCGAAATAGTAACGGCGACAAAGACATCGCCCCCGGCGACATCTGCGTCGCAGCCGGATGGTTCGGAGGAATCCGTTGTCGGTCTTCCCGATCGAGTGATTCGGGATACCGCCCGGGCGGAAGTTGATCGGCAACTACGGAAATGGCGCGACGCGGGTCTGCACGGTGAGCGGATTACCGACCAAGTCGCCTTTCTTCCTGGGGCGGACGGTGGAACGCTGGTCGTCGTGGCTTCGAGAGACCGCCATCGCAGGGCGTTGCTCGACGCCGCAGCGACCGATTCGAAGTTCGCCGGGGCCCTGTGGCGCCCGAAGTTCGAGAAGCGGTACCTCGAGGTGTTCGCGGGCCCGCGCGGCCCGGCGGTCATGAAGGTGTCCTCCGCCCGAGCCGAGGGGCCCTATCGCCATCCCACCGTCCCCGAGATCGAGGGGATTCTTCTCGACGAGTACCGACGCTTCCGCCGACTGGGCCTGATCGAGCTCGGGTTCGCAGACTGGCTCGCGGGTTTGGGCGACCATGTCTTCGACGCTCGTGCGGCCACCGGCGAGGGGCAAGCCGACGCCGCGCGAGGCCGTCTCAAACAGGACGGCACGTTGTCGACGTTCGGATTGGCGGTCGCCGCGGCGAAATCCACGGTGGACAGCGATCTTCCGCACCCGACCGCGGTTCTGGTCCGTGCCGTCACCCGGCAGTTCCCACTGCCGGGCCCCGCCGTCGAGGATGATCCGGACGGCGGGGGACTCGTGCTGCGGGCTCCGATCGACCTCGGAGGCATCTGTCCGACAGTCGAACTCAGGGACAACGGCGACGGCTGGCGGATCGCTCCGCCGTCCGGCCGCGCCCACGCGAGCGATGGGTTGAGCCGCTGGTTCCGCGGGATGACCGACCTCGACCCCAACCGACTGCTGCGGCGAATCCAGCAGGCAGTGGGCGCCGAATCCGAATCTGCTGCGCCGCAGCCTGTCTGGCAGCTGTCGATTCCGCGGGTGGTGGGCGGTCTTGTCGATATCCGGCGCGAGAACGACGAGTGGCGCGTGTATCCGGGGAACGGGTCCCTCGCCGCGAGCCTGAGCGATACGCGGGATTCGGATCTCACGCGGCTGGCTTGGCGGGTGACGCAGCGAGCCGAGGCGGATGCGGTTTACGGTGAGATGTCGGGCAAGATCGAGATCCCACTGTCGCAGGAGGACGGCAAGCGGTACCTGGAGTTGCGGGCGGCAGCGGACGAGGCAGCCGCGAAGGTGCGCAGGTGGAGGGCCGAGAACGCGGCCCACCTCGAGATGGATTCCCGGGAACGGCTGGGGGAGTCGGTGGCCGCGGATCGCGAAGCGCTGGCTGACGAATGGGGGATCGAGCCGCTCGGGCTGGAATCGATACCGCTGGTAGGCGATCCGGCTGCGCGCCGGGCCGACATTCTGCGCCGCGAGTCCGATCTGCGCGCGTTGGCGGAACTGGCGGGGCGGCGTCTGGCGCTGGCCGCCACCATGTCCCGCGCGATTCGAGCGTGTGACGGTTTCATCACCGGACCGGTAGTCGCGGCGATACTCGAAAACAGGGGCGGCGGCGGGCGGAAATTGACCGACGGCGTCGGTTACGAACCGGACGCCTCCGGCGGCGTGTTGATCGTCGCCGCGCCCGCCGGTGGGCATGTGCGGGCCCTGTCGGAGTTGGCGGCGACGGACTCGAAGTTCGCGGGTGCGCTGTGGCGTGACGATCTCGAGAAGCTCTATCTGCGGGTGACGAAATCCGATCGCCGGATCGAAGCGACGGTTATCACCGCCGACGAGGCGGAAGGCCCGAACCGTGAACACAACGGTGACGAGGTCCGGAGGCACCTGCTGGACCACTTCCTGACCTACCGAGCGGCCGGGGCGGTCGATCTCGGGTTCCGTTCCTGGCTGGAACAACTGGGGCCGGAAGCGTTCGATGGCGTGACGCATCGGACACTGGCCGAACCGCGGTATCTGCTGTGGTGGGGGTCCCGGATGATGCGCTCGGGAGCCCAGCTCCCGCAGTTCCACCCGGCGCGCGTCCTGCACCGGCTGCACACCCGGCAGATACCGGTGCCGTCCCAGCCCATGCCGGGTTCCGAGGGGCAAGCAAGTCGCGTCGCGTCCCGCAAGGTGACACTGGGCCCGACCACCGCGGTGGTCTCGCTCGAACAGCACGAGGGCCGCTGGCGCGTGGCCTCGAACGACAGATCGTGGGCCGGAGCCGTACTGGCACAGCACTTCCCCGACCTCGCGGCCGACTCCGATCTGGAGCTGATCGCCCGGATCGCGGCACTGGTGACCGAGAGCGCCGCGAGCGACATGCACCACACGGTCTCGACCAAGGCGCCGAAGACGTGTTTCGTGACGGCGGCGCGAGCGGCGACCGAGGGTCCTGGCCCTCGACCGCGTATCGATATTCCGGAGGACCTGGGCGAGATACCGCTGGAGGGAGTGAAGGGTCGGGACGCCGCGCGGTGGGCGGGCGCGAATTGGCGGGCATTCGAGAATCCGGAGGCGATTGTCGCGCATGTGCGGCGGACCGGGGGCACGGTTGTCGGTGCGGTGGGCTACAGGAGTTTCGACCCGAATGAAGCGGAAAACGTCGGCGCGCACGCATTTACGGTGAAGATGGTCGGTGCCGTGGTTGTAGTCGAGGAACAAGTTTCGCTGCTCGACGACGGCCGGGTGGTGACGGACAAACGCACCGTGCGAGGCGATGCCGCGGTGGATGTGTGGGTCGCCCACCTTTCCGCGACCGCAGGCGAGGGGGCTACATTCCACGGCTTGGCGTTCAAGGCGAACGGAAAGCCGGAGCACCCGCTGAGGCCGACTGATGAGCCCGTGGGCCTGCCGGGTCTGGAGTTTCCGCTCTCGCCGCTGGGAGAGCGCCCGCCGGGACGAGAACCACCCGAGACGGGGCCCGTTCCAGCCGATGAGGACCTGTTCCCGGATATCTCGCGGGTGCTGGATCGGCTGCCCAGCCGACCCCGCAGGTATCACGAATTGGTGGCCCGTGCTCGGCAACTGGCCGCCGAGCACCCGGATGTGTGTGAGCTACGGCCGGTTCTGGACGAGGACGGCGCGCCGATATCGACCCGCCGCGGGATCCCGATGGAACAATTCGTGGTCCATCCCTACAGCGGTTCTAAGGCGGCACCACATGTGTACTGGGGCTTGATCCATTCCAACGAATACTGGTCGTCGGGCACGATCGAAGGCCTGATGGACTACGCCGTCACCGAACCCGGGGCGCGCACCCGGAAGCGGGTGTTTCTGCTGGGCCTGGATCCCGACGGCGCGATGCTGGCCGAAGGCTTTGCGGGACTTTCCCCGCTGCCTTACGAATGGGCCATCCGGACCTTCTATCGGCAGACGGGTGACGAGCAGCCGGAATGGACTTTCGGTTCGGTGCCGGAGATGCCCGAAACGCGGGCGCTCATGGCGATGATCCGAGAACAGCCCGAAATGTTGTTCTCGCTGCACAACCTTGATATCGGTTTCCCTTGGGTAGGAACCACGCGCGAGGTGCCCGGACTGGCGGACACGGTGGCGGCCGCGGGCAGGCTGTCGAGGATGACCGGCGCCGAACCGATCTACGACATGCCGGGTGCTCGTGTGATAGCGACGGGCGTGCTCGAGATCCCGGAGGATCTCGTTTGGCACAAGATCGCCGACTATGCGCGCCGACAGGGCGCCACGCTTCCGACCGTCGTCGTTATCGAGGCGCCGATGTGGCAGGCGGGGCGGTTTCCGGAACTTCCGTTGGCCGAGGCGGCCGACATCGTCGAGCGGCGTCTCGCACCACTCGATGATCTCGCCGCGAAACTGCCGGTGGCCCCGTCCTCGAACGTTTACCGGTCCGCTCGCTCGTTCATCGATATCGGTCGCTGGTTCGTCGAGCACTGGCGTGCTGAGCCGGAGATGCCGAACCACCCGATATGGAGCCGGGTGATCGTGCTCCGCGCGGCCGGATTGTTGTGGCAGTACGCCAACGAATTGCTGGATACCGATCCCGCGGACACCGTTTACGGTGCGGTCGAGCGTGAATTGGATCGGCTTCTCAGATCCTGGGTGCGGGAATTCGAGGACACCTACGAGATCACGCCGGGTTCCTACCGCGACACGGTTGCCTACCAGATGAGAGTTTGTCTGGCCGCGGTCGGCAGCACCCACCTCGATACCGTGGCTCCGAGGAAGACGGGGCCCACGTCCGAACTTGCCGGGCACCTGGTGGCTCGGCGCGATGATGTGCTGAGTCGAGCCCAGGACGCCCGGGCCTGGCTCGCACAGCAGATCGCGGTGACCGCGAAGCTCCGGGATTGGGTAGAGGTGGCCATCAGGCGGTCCGCACAGGAGCTGGAGGTAGGCCGCGCCGAGGACCCGCCGTGGTTGCAGCGCGGCAACCTCGCGGACCAGGCTCGCGAACTTCGCCACCGGGTAGCGGCGCTCGGGTCCGCCGCGCCCGACGACCTGGTCGCACGGTCTGCCAGGTTCGCGAAGGCGCTCGCCGATATCGATCACCGCCAACGCCTGATCGCGCGGGCCGCAGATCTGGGCAAGCAGTACGGCGTGATCGGCGACCTCATCATCGAACTCGGGCAGGTATCGGGCGAACGCCGGTTCGGCGAACTCGACACGACAGTGCGCAACCTCGTCGCCGACCTCGAACGCCGCCGGACAGCGATCGAGGAAGAGATTTCACCCGAGTCGCACGGGGTCGCCACATCTCCCCCCGGCGCGCGCCCGGATCTCATGGGAGTGCTTCCGGTGGACCACGGGGTCACCGGCGAACAGGAGCGCCGGGCCGACGCGGCGCTGCGTGCGGGCAAGTTTGCGGGTGCCGGAAAGCTGCGGCTGCCGCAGACGGCTGAGATGTTGTCTCGCACAGGGGAATTGGCCACCGCGCGGGCGAGCTGGTGGCAGGGGTTGGCCGAGCGGCCATTGCCGGAGCGGCGGCTGAGTCCGGTGCAGGAGGCGCTGATTCAGCGGTATCCCCATCAGGTGGGTAACGCTGAGGGGCTGCCGGTGTGGGTTCGGGACATGGCGAACAGGCTGTCGATCACCAGGGATCTGGAGGCGTTCGTCGCCCGGCGGCCGGAGGGTCGTGGTTTCCGGTGGCTGCGAACCGTATTGAGCGAGGATGAACGACGGCAGTTCGACAATCTGATCCACACTCGAAATCACCTGGCGTACATGGAGAGTGAGGCGCGCAAGCTGCCGGATCGGCCTCCGGTGCAGGTGTTGTCCTACGATGCGGCGGCCTATGGCGGCAAGGGCCGGGCGGTGGTGGTTCTCGGTGACGGCGACAGCGCGCGGTCGGTGTCCTGGCATGTGCCCGGTACGACAACGACTGTGCGGTCGCTCGCCGATCAGTTCAAGGGTGCGCGCAATCATTACGTGGAAACCCGCCGAGCCGATCCGGCGCTCAGTGTGGCCGCGGTCGTCTGGATCGGCTACGACGCGCCGACCGGCCCGCTGAAGACCGGCTTCGTGAAGGCCGCGTCGCCGCGCCGGGCGCGGATCGCGCACGAGGGCTTCCTGCGCGATCTGCTCGCCTTCGACGCGATGCGGGCCTTCGCCGATCCGGACAACCTGCCGTGCAACCATGTACGCCCGCACAGCTATGGGTGCGTACTCGTGTGTCTCGCACTCGGTACCGGGCAGCTGGCCGGGCACGTCGACTCCGTCGTGCTGTTCGGCTCGCCGGGAATGCCGAGCACCACGGTGGCGGATTCGGGAATCCCCGCCGAGAACTACTACGCCGCGAGTTCGTGGCGCGACGACGTAACCCTGTGGGGCGGTGACCAACCCGAGTCGATGAGCCGCTATGTGGATCGGCTCGCGCGGATCCTGGGGCTGGGCCACGGCGTCGACCCCGCGGGGGTCGCCGATATTCGCCGGATCGCCGCCGAGTTCCCGGATACCGAGGCCTTCGCCAGCGGCGCGGATGTGCACCGCGGCTACCTCGCCTATACCGGTCCGGGCCGCCCCACCGAGTCGCTGGCCCAGTCCACCCGGATCGCCGCGGGCCAGGGCCACACCATCGTGCCGGTCGAACATCGCCGCGCCGCGCCGGAACAGTCACTGGTGCGGCGCAGTGTCGGAACACGGCCACTCGATCCCGAACAGGGCCGGTACGACGACGGCACCAGCGACACCAGGGCGCCCGGACCGGAGGCCGGGAAGAATCCGTCCACCCCCTGGGCCCGGCGCAAAGCACGTTTCCTCGTTACCGGGCCGGACAATGCGGGTGTCGCGCTCGATCGGTCGCCGGACCTCATGAGCCTCGCGAGGACGCACGCAGACGAAGTCATTCGCGAGAGCGAGATATTCGGGCTGCGCCCCCAGAGCGTATCTTCCGTTGTTTACGACCGCCGTACCGGCGAGGTCTTCTTCGGCGAGAACAATACACATTATGTCGGAGACCCCCCGGACATGAAGATCAGGATGGGTGCTCCGAAACCTTTTCACCCCTTGCTCGAGGAACGAACGCCGACCGAGAGTTTGGAGGAATGGCCCGCCGCGAACTGCGCCGAGACACACGCCGCGAACAAAGCGCTGTGGAACGCGTCGCTGCCGGAATCGCTGTCGATCCACAAACGAAGCGAACCGCCGGCGCTGAGCGACTTCGCGTACAGCACCATTCGGACAATGACCGGCAAGCCGTATCCTTCGTGCCGATACTGCCAGGTTTTCCTCGGCGGCGCGACAGAGGTCCTGACACCGGGTCCGCAGGAAGGGTTGTTCATAGGCGAGGGTGCGGGTGACGCGCTGCGGGTAACCGCCAGTCCACCCCGGTCACTGCCCTTCGATCAGGTAGCTGGAGGGAGTACCGGTCTTCAGCGGGCGCTCGACACGATCCGTGCAATAACGGATCCCGATGCGGCCACCTCGCAAATCGCCCAAATCAGAAGCCGGGGAAGTTCGCCGACGCACGCGCAGCGCGCTGCGGATGGTTTCTTTCGTGAGATCGCCGACTGGGAATTGCTGGAGCAGAAATTGTCGACCGAGCCTCCGGGAACGGTCTGTGCGGTGGTGCATTGGTCCTCCGATACCGAGGCCTCGCCGATGGATCTCTCCCGTTCGGCCGGAACGGCAGTGTTGTCTCGTGGGCCCGGCCCGGCCGAACTCGTGTTGTACAACACCCGCGGCGATGTCGAAAGTTCGTACACCTATGGCAGGCGCCCGGCGGATGTCGCCATTCCGCCCGGTGGAAACCGCCTGGGCGTCATCGAATACGGCCCCTCGGGCGAGGTCGTTCCCTTGTCCGGCCCGGCGGTCGTCCCACCGCTACCGGCTGCTCCGGCCGATCGGAGACCAGCGCCTTCTTCGCCATGGACGCCGGAACTGTACACACCCGAACGAAAGCTCCTGATTCCCCGGGTGCCGGAGGGGTTTCGTGCGGAGAATCTGGTGAAGTTCGCTCTCGCGAGCAGCGTCTCCGAGAACGGCGTGCCGGATGCGAAGACTGCTTTGAAAGTACTGCGCAGCAATCCTGAAATAATGCGCGAGTACCTCGGAATGATACTTCTGGACGATGATATCCTGACAAGGATTTCGAACAGATCCTATATTCACGATAATGGGTTCTTCAAGATTGTGATCGAGGGGCACAGCGGACTGGGGCGGCTGCGCCTACACGGCTACGATAAGGAGCGGCATGCTGCCGAGAATCCGCACTCGCACATGTGGAATTTCGCATCCGAGGTGATGTCGGGGGATCTTGAAGAAATAATGTACAAGCAGGTCTCCGGATCGCCCGTCGACCCGAGTGAAGGTCCATACACCAGGAGAGTATTCCGGGGCGGCCCCGGTGCGGGCGCTCCCGACGAGAGTGGAGTACGTTTGGCGCCGGTCGAGAAAGTCGTGCACAAACCCGGAGAGATCTACACCCGTTGGCCTACCGATATTCACTCGGTAAGTCCCCGCACGCGCAGGGTGGTCACACTCTTTCTCCAAAGTGAAGACCTGGTCGATTCGACACAGGTGTATACGCTCGGAAGCAGAGAAATGAGAACGCGTCGGACCGAGAGTGCCCCGCTCGGTCCGAGAGACATAGAGAGCCATATCGAGGAGCTTCGCGAAATCATGAAGCCGTGAGGCGAGACACCCAACCTTTCCCGCCCGCCGACGGTCTACACAGCCATGGAACAGCGAGTACTGGACGGCGTCGAGCTGCACGAGTCCGTGGTGGTGGCGTTGCGCACCGCCGGGTCACGGGTGCCACGGCGGCCTGTCGACACTCGTGACCTGCTGGTGGCGTTGATGCGGGCCGATACGGCGGGGGCGTGGGATCGGGTGTGGCTGCACTGCGGCGATCCCGACGGCATCGCCGGGAAGGTGGTGCTGGACGCGGCCAATGGAAGCTCCGCTAGCTGGGAGGATGTGCCGCTGACCGACAGCTGCGCAACGGCCCTCGATATCGCGGGGCGGCTGGCCCACCGCTACAACCTTCGGCCGCTGCCGGTCGGAGTGTTGGCGCTGGCCCTGGTCGCGGACGAAAGTTCCGCCGCCGCACGGGCTCTCGACGGCCTGGAACGCGCCGAACTGCTGCGCCTGCTGCAGTCCGACGTCCTGGGTCTGCCGCTGGGCGGGATCGAGACCACACTGCCGCGGCTCGTGGCGGAGGCCCGCCGACCGCACCATGCCCAGCGGCAGGCTCCGGTACGAAACTCCTTTTCTCCTGCGCCGCAACGCGTTTGGTATTGCACCCACTGCGGCGGCACGCCCGCCGTACCGGTCACCATCTACGGCCATCGCGGTCTGGTGCTGTGGATGAGGTTCCTGCGCAGGTCCGGTCCCTTCTGCCGCGACTGCGGACTCGCGATCTATCGGCAGATGACGCTGGAGAATGTGTGGCGGGGCTGGTGGGGGCCGTTCTCGGTGTTCATCAACGCCGTGACCATGCTGTTCAACCTGCTGACCTATCGGGACATCACCAAGCTGCCGCCGCCGATTCCGGGTATGCCGGGTCGGCCGATGTCGCCGGGTAAACCCCTGTTCCGCAGACCCGTCGCCTTCGGGTTCCTTATTCCGGCCGTGCTGTCGGTGTCGGCCACGGCACTCGTCGTCACCAGCGGAGTGCTCGATGAGATCGGCCGGGAGCGCGCACCGACGGCCTCGGCCGAGGTGCTGGCGAGCGACGCCGCCCTGGGCGACGGGTGCGCCCGGCAACGCACCTATTTCACCCGGGCCGACGCCTACGCGGGCAGTGGCCCGCACCCGGTTGCCGTGTTCCGAAACGACGAGATGGGGAACGTCGACCCGGTGGACAAATCCAAGTGGGACTCGCAGCGGGCGCGGCAGTGGATGGGTGTCGACGCCGAGCGATATCAGCTGATCGTCTGCCTGGGATCGGCCCGTGACGGAGAGCGGTTGGGGCACTGCACATTCCAGAGCCGCACCATCCCGCTGCATCGAGGGATCTATGACGCCACCGTGTATGAAGCGCGTACCGGGGCCAAGGTGGGCAGCGCCCAGCTGCGCGGATCCAGCAGAACCGACGGATGCCCCTACTTCGTGGTCCTCCCCGCCGGAGCGAGCCTGCACACCGAGCCCGACCTCGCCGAAATCCAACGGGCGCTGGGCAAGTACGTCGATCGCGCGATGCCCGGCAAGGCGGCACCGGCGACCAAGGATCTCACCGGCCTGTGCCACGCCCTGTCCACCCGGATGCCGGACCGCGAGCAGCTCGGGCCCATGGGACCCGTCACCCGTCCCACCGATACCCCCGTTCAGCAGTCCTGCAATTGGTCGACCGGCGCCAGATTCGTCACCGTCGATGTGAAGGCGCACGCCGGATATGGCGGTGCCGGATCGCAGGCCGCCGATGCCGCCCGCATGCACTTTCAAACCGCGACCACAATGATGCGCGACCCGCAATACGGTGCGGGCGCACAGAATATGCCCGGCCTGGGAGAACAGGCAGCGGTCACGCAGTCGCGGCAGTACAGCAACCCCGGAGCCACGGTGGCGGTGCTGTCCGGCGATGTGACCGTCGAAGTCACCTGGACCGGCCGCGGACTGCCCTACGGTGCCGCCAGGGACCAGGCGGTCACGGTGGCGCGCACAGCACTCGGGCTGGCGGGGAAATGACCGATGAAATACGGATGACAACGCGTACCTAGATAGCGATCCTGGCCAATCGAAAGCCCAGGACTCAATAGAAATGAGAGAACGATGCTTCCTACGCAGGGTATTTCGGTTCGTGTCGCCGCGGCGACCGCAGTGCTGGCCACAGTCTTGCTGACCGGGGCCGGTACGGCCGCCGCGGCGGAGCCCGATCGGCACACCGAGCCGACCTCTGTCGCACCGCGAGGCCCGGAAAGCCTGCTGCACCAGTTCGTCACCGGGATCATCGGTGCCACCGGCAGCCAATGCAGTTTCGACACACGCCCGGACTGTGGCAAATAACGAGATGCAGCAAACCCCGGAGCGTCAGCCGCGCCGATGAGTTCGGGTGCGGCGCTGCGTCTACGCCAATGAATCGGAAACCCGACGAAGAACGGATATTGCACATGTCGAACAGTACGCAGAGCACCGGCCGCAGAGTCGCCGCCGAGGTCACGGTGTCGATGGATGGTTACAGCAGCACCGGGCCGGATGACGATATGAGCTGGTGCATGGACCACATCGCGACCGGGCAGAGCGAACTCTTCTACGAAGGTATCTGGCGCGGCGCCGACACCGCCGTCCTCGGGCGCATCAACTGGGAAGGTTTCACCTCGGTGTGGCCGGGTTTGACCGCGGACCCGGCCAGTTCCGCCCGTACCCGCGATCTCGGCCGGTGGCTCGCCACCGTCGAGAAGGTGGTCGTCACCACGACCTTGGAGCAGTCCGACCTGGACGAAACCGAATGGACCAACGCCAGGATCGTCCGCGACCTCGAGGCGGAGGTGCGTGCGCTCAAACAGGTCCCGGGTCGCGACATCCTGGTTCTCAACAGCGCCAGCGTCATTCGAGGTCTGCTCGCGGCGGATCTCGTCGACGACCTCTACCTCACCGTCGTCCCCAGAACGCTGGGCGCCGGGCTGCGCCCCCTCCCCGACGACTACGCATCGCGCTGGAAACTCGCCACCGCCACCACCTTTCCCGAGTCCAGCACCGTTTCCCTGCACTATTGCCGGGCATAGCAAGACAGCCTGGTAAAGATCGACTCATGACCGAATTCGCGACATCGCGAGACCTTGCCCGCCGCACCGCCGCCGCGATCGACGCCGCGGTGGGTGCGGGTCGCGATCTCGGACTGACCGTGTCCGATGCCGCGGTGCTCCACGACCTGTTCTCGGTCGTCGTTCACCTGGCGCCGACGCCGGTCGTGGTGCGGGTTCCCACGGTGCTGCCGCACTCCGAAAGCCTCTCGTCCCTGGCGCGCCGCCAGCGCGCGGAACTGGATGTGACGCGGTGGCTCGCCGACCAGGGCACGCCCGTGATTCCGCCCAGCCCGCTCGTGCCACCGGAACCCGTTCAGCGCGAAGGGTTCTCGATGACGTTCTGGCAGTTCGTCGAGGAGGATCGGGGCAGGGAACCCGACTACGTGGCGAACTCCGACAGCGTCGCCGACCTGCACGCCGCGATGCGCGCGTACCCGGGAGAGCTGTCCTTCCTGTCCGCGGCGGATCCGCGGTTCGTTACCGACAGTCTCGTGCTGCTCGACGAGCACCCCGATCTCCTCGGTGCGGACGAGTTGGACCGCGCGCGCCGCGAATGGAAGGTTCTGGAGCCCCTCGTGCGCTCACGCGCGGCATTCGAGGCGGCCTTCCCGGGGATCGACCTCCAGCCCATCCACGGCGACTCGCCACCCGCGAACATCTTCGCCGGTGTGGACGGAGACCTCTACTCCGACTTCGAGCTGGTCACGCTGGGGCCCGTCGACTGGGACCTGGCCGCTCTCGGGCCGATCCACGAATCCGCCTACAACCTCGGCGCGCGGCGCAACGACGCGCGGCCGTTGAACGAGGAGGTGATGAGGTTCGTGAACGCCGTGGGCATGCTGCGCGTCATCGCCACCCTCACCCTCGTGCCGCAACTTCCCGACCTGGCGAAGTACCTCGAACCCGCCGTCGACCAGTGGCGGGCGACGCCGTTCGCCGGTGGCCCGGCCGAATGACGCCGCCGATGAGTTCTTGCCGCCGGGCACGTCATAACCGGCATGATCACACACAAGCTGGAAATCCCCGGCGCCACACTTACCTACGATGTCCACGGGCCGCTCCCGACCGCCGACGGGCGGCCGCCGCTGCTGATGACCGGCCTCCCGATGGCGGCCGACGGTTTCGCCGCGCTCGCCGCACAGTTCCGCGATCGCACGGTCGTCACCTATGACCCGCGCGGCCTCGGGCGCAGCGTCCGCACCGACGGACAGGTGGACAACGTCCCCGCGGTTCACGCGGGCGACGTGCACGCCGTCATCCAGGCTCTCGACGCGGGCCCGGTCGAGATCTTCGCCAGCAGCGGCGGAGCTATCGTCGCGCTCGCACTCCTGACCGCCCACCCCGACGACGTGACCACTCTGGTCGCGCACGAACCACCGCTGCTGTCCGTACTGCCCGATGCCACGGCGGCCGAACGTGCGGCCGAGGGATATCGCGACGCCTATGCGGCACAGGGTTTCGGCGCGGGAATGGCGACCTTCATCGCGATGACATCCTGGCAGGGCGAATTCACCGAAGAATATTTCGCCGCTCCCGCCGCGGATCCCGCGATGTTCGGTCTGCCGGTCGAGGACGACGGTTCCCGCGACGACCCGCTGCTGTCGGCGCGTTCCCGGCCGGTCGTCAACTACCGCCCCGACATCGCCGCGCTCACCGCGGCACCGACCCGGATCGTCTTCGGCTACGGCGAGGAATCGACGGACACCGTCACCCACCGCACCAGTGCCGCCATCGCCGACCGTCTCGGTCGGAAGCTGGTTCTCTTCCCCAGCCATCACGGCGGCTTCACCGGCCCCGAGTCCGGCTATCCGGGCCAGCCGGAGGCATTCGCCCGCACCCTCCGCGGCGTCCTCGACAGGACCAGCTGAGCGAGCGTGTCCGCCGCCGAATGCGGCATATCGGTTAATATCTGGCGACGTCGCGCGGCCGAACGGGTTGCGGGCGGCAGTGATGAGGAGTTCTCCGGATGGGAGTAGCGGGGGAATCCGGTTGCCTCCAACCGGATTCGGCGTCGGTGCGAATCATCTCCGATTCGGGGGCGGTGGTCGGGGGCGGCATCGTGATCGGGCCACACTCCATCGCGACGTGCGCTCATGTGGTCGCGGAGGCGCTCGGCGCCGACCCGGAGGATCCGCGGGCACCGGAGCCGCCGGTGACGATCGACTTCCCGCTGCACGTCGGTGGCGGTCGCGCCGCGGCGCGGGTGCGCCGCTGGGTGCCGATCTCGGCCGACGGTCGTGGCGATATCGCGGTGCTCGACATCGTGGACGGGGCGCCCGGACCCCTTGCCGCCCCGCCGTTCTGGATGGCGGCCCAGCCGTGGGGGCGCGAATTCCGGATGCTGGGATTTCCGGTCGAGATCGACCGCGGCGTGTGGGTCGCGGGCGAGTTCCGCGAATCGCAGGGAGCGGGCTGGCTGCAGCTACAGGCCGCCGCCGGCGGGCAGCCGATCACGCCCGGGTTCAGCGGGGCCGCGGTCTGGGATGTGGGCTCGGGCTCGGTGGTCGGCATGGCCGTCACGGCGGATGCGCGGAGGTATACGCGCACCGCGTTCATGATTCCGATCGGCGAGGTCCTCGGGCTCGACCCCGCGATGCTGCCGAACCCCTATCGCGGACTGGAACGATTCGAGGAGAACGACGCCCACCTGTTCTACGGCCGCGACAACGATATCGATCGGGTGCTGGCGATGGTGGCGCAGCGTCCGTTCGTGGCGGTTGTCGGCCGGTCGGGGACCGGGAAGTCGTCGCTGGTGAGTGCGGGTGTGCTGGCTCGAATGCGACGGCGCGGCGTGGCGGTGGCGACCGTGCGGTTCGTGGGTGGCACAGCGGTCGCGCGGTCGACGCGACCCAGCGATCCGCCGGAACTGTCGGACTTCGTGGCGGAGCTGGTTCGCGCGGCGTCGCAGCTGGATCCGCGCCACTGCGCCGCGCAACTGGCGGAACGGATCTCGGGGACGGGCCTGCTGATCTTCCTCGACCAGTTCGAGGAACTGGTCGCGACGGATCCGATCGGGGCCCGGGCCACGCTGCGCTGGATTCTCGGACTCGTCCGGGCGGAGCAGCGAATTCGCGTGGTGTCGACCCTGCGCTGGGAGGCGCTCGGCGACCTCGTCGACGACGAGCTGACCGGCGGGCTCGACGGCGCCACCGTCTCCCTGGCGCCGATGGGCCGAGAACAACTGCGCGAGGTGATCCGCGGCCCGGCCGCGCATTCTCCCGGCGTCGCCGTGGACGACGATCTCGTCGAGCGGCTCGTCGACGATACGGTGCACGAACCGGGCGGGCTGCCGCTGCTGGAGTCGATGCTCACCCAGCTCTGGGATCAGCGCCGCGGCGGGCGGCTGACCCTGGCCGACTATCACCGTTCCGGCGGCGTCGGCGCGTCGATCGCCGAGCGCGCCGAGCGTGCGCTCGCGCAGTTGGTCGACCCGGTCTCGGCGGCCGCCGCGTGGCGGTTGCTGCTGATGCTCGCGGTGCCGGGCGCTTCCGGCGCCGGTTTCGTCCGCTCGGCGGTGTCGCTGGCGGATGTCCCGGAGTTACGCGGCGTCGCAGGACATCTCGCGCATTGTCGGCTGGTGGTGATCGGCCGCCGGCCGGACGGGGCCGAGCTGGTGGAGCTGGCCCACCAGGCGCTGATCGACAATTGGCCGAGGCTGCGCGATCGGCTGGAACGCGATCGCGAATTCCGTTCGTGGCTACACACTCTCGACCACGACCGCCGGAGTTGGGAAGCGGCGCAGCGTGATTCCGGTGCCCTGCTACGTGGCGGCGCGCTGACGGCGGCGGAGGACTGGCTGACCGCCCGGGCGGCCGATATCCCGAATCCCCATCGCCGGTACATCGATGCGAGCCGACGGTTGCGCCGCAGGGAGATTCGCCGCTGGCGGGCCGTCGCCGCCGTCCTCACGGTGCTGGTGGTGCTCGCCGCGTCCACCGCCGGCGTGGCCTACCGCAGCAGTCAGCAGCGTGCGGCGCAGCTACGGCTGGCGGCGGGGATCAGCCTCGCCAAGGAGTCCATCCGGCTGGCCGACACCCAGCCGATGACGGCCCTGCAGTTCGCGCAGGCCGCGCACCGGCATGCCCCGGACAATCCGGAGGTGAACGCCGCGCTGCTGTTCCACCAGGCCGGGCTGGGGGCGATGGCGAACTTCACCCCGGGGATGCCCGCGACGGATGGTAAGGGCGTCGCGAGCGAGGATGGTTCGGTGTTCGCGACGGTCGAGGCCGGAGGCACGGCCACGGTGGTGAGCGGGCTCCGCGAGCGCAACCCGGCGGTGTGGCGGGTCCCGATGACCGAGCCCGCCAACAGCCTGGACCTGTCGCCGGACGGGCGGAAGATCGCGCTGTTCACGAAGAGCGGTGCGGCGTCGGTATGGGATGTCCAGGCGCGTACCGGGCCGTCCATCGTCCGCGAGGGCGCCGCGCAGCAGGCGCCGGAGGGCGCGTTGACCGGAAGGTTTTCCCCGGACGGCGGGTTGCTGGCGCTCTCGTGGGACCCCGGCAGGAACGGCGTGAAACCCTCGCCGCCGGATGTGCTCGAAATCTATGACACGTCGGGGCCGAAACCGATACGCGTCGGCACACTTCCCGCCGATGCGCCCGATCAGTATCCGGCCGCCTTCCGCGCCGGCGGCACCCAGATCCGGCTCTCCGAATTCGACGGCACCCGATTCCACAATGTGGTCCGCGATGTCCGGACCGGACACGTCGTCGAGGTCCTGCCGGACGGTACCGCGACCCGGACCGCCATCCTGCAGTGCCAGCCGTCATCGACGGACCAGACGAAGGCCGAATTGTCCGTCCTGGACGTGGATTCCGGGGCGGAACGGCTCCGATTCCTGTCGGGCCGCAAAGCGTGTGAGAGCCCGGTAATCGATATGACCGACCAGTTCCTGTTCTTCGCCGACGGCCGCGAAAGCGACACCGCCCACAGTGGGCTGCTGACCAACCTGGCCACGGGAACCACGTATCGAATCGGCCTGGCGCGCAATGTCGGCCACGGCGGGCTCATCGTCACCGCGACCGACCGCGGTCCGGTACTGGGCATGCTCACCAACGGCGGCCTCGTTCGATACGCACCGGCGCCGCCCGTGGTGAACGACAGGATCCTCGACGCCGAACCGGCGGTCACCGCGTGGTCGGACGACGCCGAGACCGTGGCGGCCTACAGCATCGACACCGCCTCGCGGGTGGGACGTTTGGAGATCGTCCGGGTCGGCGCCGGGCAGCGCCGGATCGCGCACACCGCGCTGGGCCCGGCACCGAACGAGGCCGGGCTCGGTGACCATCCGATGCTGAAATTCACACCGGACGGGCGCTACGTCGTCGCCATCGGTGCCCGCCCGGAGTTGGTGATCTTCTCGGCCACGACGCTGGAGGTGGTCCGTCGGATCGCGTTGCCGACCCCGCCGGAACTCGTCGATCCGACCGGATGGCGCGGGGCGGCAACGTTTCTCGGCGGCAACGAGATAGCCGCCGTGTACGGCGGCATGCTGACACGCTGGCGGCTCACGGACGGACAGCGACTGGCCGACCCGCTGCCGCTGTGGCGTGACCAGGTGGAGCTGGAGCGGTTGGTCAACGACGCCGTCATCGCCGAGCTGGACGTCCCCGGCGAGGTTCTGATCGGTTCGCGCCAAGGGCTCACGGTGTGGAATCTGAACGAGCGCAGGCGCATCCGGACATTCGACTTCGAGCGGGTCTCACTGATACGGGGAATGTATTTCGACTCTTCGCGTCCCGTCGTCTATCTCGCACGTAAGGGCGCCACCGAGATGTGGAATGTGGAGAGCGGAACGATCAGCCAACCGGCGCAGCCGATGCCGGACCCGGTCGACATCATCATGGTGACCGACGGCGGTCTGTGGGTGTCGCGGGAGCCGGAGTCCCCGGCCGATATCGAGATCTGGGACCCGGCTCGCGGCCGGATCGCCACCTTGAAGCTGCCCAACCAGTCCTACGCGGTCACCGTCGAGAAGGACGTCCTGCACGTCCTGTACGGCAACGGCGCCCTGCGCATCGACCTCGCCCAGGCGAACATGTTCGAACGCCTCTGCGCGATCAACGATCGTGACTACACCGATGCCGAGCTCGCGCAGTTGCCGATCGGCGCCGATCCGGCACCGCCGTGCCACGACTGACGCCGCCGATGCGTGGCCGATCAGGCCGCCGCGAGCAGCGCCCGGACGCGCGCCAGCGCATTGTGCACATACCCCTTCACCGTGCCCGTCGTCACCCCCATGATCTCGGCGGTCTCCGCATAGGTATTGCCTTCGAATGCCCGCAGCACCACGGCTTCTCGTTCCCGCGGCGGCAGCGTGCACAGGGCGGCGAGGACCGTGTGGCGCAGGGCGATCAGGTCGTCGATGTTCGGCTCCGCGCGGTCGGCGAGCGATGCCACCTGCACGCCCCCGTAGGTCTCGTGCTGGCGGCGCGTATCGGCCGAGCGGCGCCAGGCGTCGCGCACCAGGTTCGCGGCCGCGGCCCACAGGTACGCGCGCAGCTTGTCCTCCTCGGTGATGTCCGGCTTGGTCCGGTACACGCGCAGGAGCGCGGTCTGCACGATGTCCTCGGCGTCGATCCGGCTGCCGACCTGCCGCGCCACGGACGCCAGCAGGGTGTCGTGTGTCGAACCCACGACCGCGACCAGCAACTCGTCGAACGACGGCACGCCGGACGCTCTTCGTGCGCGGCACATCCTGGCTCACACCTCTCCGCAGTCCCGCTGTCGCATACGCAACCCGACGTTCCCAGCCTGATTACCTAGGTATCCGGTTGCGCATCGGCACGGCCCCAACCATTTGCGATCGCGGAGAGTCGTGATCGACAAGGCCCGGCACGGATGCCGGGCAGGATTGTCCCAGGAGGCGACGTACATGGAACAGATACCTTCGCCCGGGCAGCTGCCCGGTAGCGTCCGGGCGGCGCGGGCGATCATCTTCGTGATGGCCGCGATCGGCGTCGTCGGCACCGTCGTGCTGATCGGCATGGGCCGCCCGATCGCCACGGGCGCGAATGCCACGGGATACCTGTTCTTCTGGGCTCTCGCGGTAACCGCCTGTTTCTTCGCGAGGGGGCGGGGCGGGGTGCGCATCACCGCAACCGTTTTCGCCGTTCTCGAGGGTTTCGCCGCGCTCGGTTCCATGGCCTTCGACGGCAGCGGCGGGAAAGCGGCCACCGAACCCGGCGTCGCCATCGTGCGACTGTCTCCCGGGCCCTTCGGCCTGATCGCGGTGATCGTGATCGTCGTGCTGCTGTACCGCGACTCGGCCGGGCGATGGTTCAAGCGTCCGGCCACGGTTGCCGGTGTGCCCGCCGTGCCACCTGATTACCCCGCCGCCCAGGGTGTTTCGGAACCCGAGCTGGTACGTCCCGCGCCGGTGCCGGGCGCCGGGCAACCCCCGCGGGATCCGCGCAAACCGCTGCTGCGGCGCCCCGCCACACTCGGCCTTCTGATCGCGATCGTTGTCGTCGTCGGCGTCGTGGTCGCGGTCGCCGTCACCAAGACCATGGGCTCCGACGAGATCTCGGCGGGCGACTGTGTCGGCACCCGGGACGGGGAGAGTATCGACTTGTCCGGAGTCGAACTCGTGACGATGGATTGCTCCGACCCCGCCGCTCAGGCGAAGGTGCTCGCACGCCTGGAGGGCACCAACAATACGCTCCTGTGCAGGGAATACCCGGACTACAACGACGCCTACACCGACTCGGACGACACGCAGTTCTTCGTGCTGTGCCTGCGCGCGTTCAGCTGAACTCGATGGCTATTGCTCGGCCCGGTCCTCCGGAACGAATCGCGCAATGTCGCCGCGCGAGGTGATCTGTAGCTTCTGCAGGACCGCGGCCACCTGGGTATCGACGGTGCGGCGCGACGTACCGCGCCGGGCGGCGATCGCCGAATTCGTCCATCCGGCCGCCGCCAGCACCGCGACATCCTGCTCCGCCGCGGTCAGGGTGGTCCATCGAGAGTGCGCGTCATCCGATCCGGACGATGCCGCGGGCCTGCGTGCGTGCAATGTCCCCATGGCGAGCTGCTGGACCTCGTACAGCTCCGGTCGCAGTTGTGCCCCGCGTGCCTCGGTGGCCGCGAATGTCTCCGGGCCCAGGACGTTTTCGGCGGCCCGGATGGCCTCCTCGACCAGGTCCGCGAGCGGCCCGAGCCGCCGGATATCGACGCCGAGCCCGGCGCGCAGCCGCCGCGTGCCGCCCGCGAGCAGCGCGATCTCGGTGGCGATCTGCGTGGCCTTGCGCCGATCGGCCGTACCGTCCTCGGGGCTGGTGATGATCCGCGCCAGCGACCACGCGCGAAACTCCACCGCCCACAGGGCCGCCCACCGTTCGCGCACGGGCACGAGGTCGGCCAGCACCGCCCGTTGAATCGCCAGGGCGGCATCGGGATCGCCCAGCCTCGTCAGCGCGATCGACCAGGTCAGCCGCGCCCACGACCTGGTCCAGGTCACGCCCGCGGCCGTGGTGCGTTCCAGGTATTGCCGGGCCAGGTCGCGGGCTTGCTCCACGGTTCCCAGGAGAGCGGCCGCGAGCGCCGCGAACTGCTGACTCGGAATCGCCCCCGACGTGTTGCCCGCCCGGTCGAACTTGTGCCGTGCGCGTTGCAGCACCACGAGGGCTACCGGATCTTGTCGGGCAACGAAAAGTTGTACGCCCCAAGCGAAATCCACGACCGCGGGGAGGCCGAGGTCGCGGTCGGGCGTCGCGTGCCACGCGCCGACCGCATCGGGTAGGCAGATGCGGACGCACTTGTCGAGGAGCCGTTCGGCATCGTCGATCTCGCCCTGGCACAACATGATCCACACCAGCAGAGCCATGGCCGATACCCGGAGGTCGTTCGGTGGCGGGGACAGGCGGCGGGTCGCCTCCAACGCGCGTTCGGTCCGCAGGCGCATATCCCGGAACGACCCTTTGACGAACGGAAGCCGCAGCATCAGCAGCCCCACGCAGATCTCCAGGCCGCACAGCGCGTCGCCGCCGGGAACGAGGCTGCGTTCGATCGCGAGAACGATGTTGTGCCAGGCCGCATTCGCCCAGTCGATGGAGCCTTCTTCCGCCGGGTCGAAATAGTTCTTCGCCGCCTCGCGAATTCTGTCGCGGTAGTAGCCGCAATGACGCTCGGCGAGTATCGCGGCCGCATCCAGCTCTCCGCTCGTACGCCGGCTCAGCTGCTGCTGGGCGTACACGCGAAGGTTTTCCGACAGCGAGTAGTAGACCGTGGTCGCCGTGATGTGCCGCGTTACCAGTGACTGGTCCGCCAGCCGCTCCAGGAGATCTTCGACCTCCGCACCGGTAATGCATGTCGCGGTATCGTCGTGGTCGTCGTCGGAATCGGCGCAGACGGATCGAATCGCGTCCATATCCGCGCCGACCGGCAGCAGCGGGGCGTCCGCGGTGTCCGGATCGGTGTCGTAGCCCCCAGCGAAGACGGAAAGCCGGTCGAACAGCACCTGCTCCTTCTCGCTGCACAGGTCATAGGACCAGCCGATGACGTCGGTGATGCTGCGGTGCCGTTCCTCGCCGCCGAATACCGGTCCCGGGGGCCAGTCCAGGCGATGGTCGTTGCTGTGATCTCCACCGATCTGCTCGAGAACCATCCGTAGTGGCTGGCGCGTGAGCCGCCCGGCGGCCAGGCGGATGAACAGCGGGTGATAGTCCATTTGGCGGCAGACCTGCCTGGCCAACGCCGTGTCGTCGGCGCCGGAGATCGGCCGACCGGCGAGCTGGGCTCGGTCCCGGAACAATTGCAGCGCATGCCGCGGCGGCAACGGCGGCACGACGAACTGTTGCTCGTCCACCCAACCGATCGCCGCACGACTGGTTGCCACGATGCACAGTCCGGGTATCGCCTCCAACATCCGAGCGACGACCGTGCCGACACCGGCCAGCACATGCTCGCAGTTGTCCAGGACCAGCACGACCCGCGTGTCCCGGCCCCGGGCGTCGGTCCTGGTCAAGGCGGCGGCCAGGGCTTCCCAGGACGAACGACCCGAATAGTCGGTCGGCACAACCGATCGAGCGATCTCCTCCTCGATCGCCGCGGTATCGCTGTCGGGGGCCAGCCGGGACAGCCGCACACAGTGGGTCGGTGTGCGGCGTGCCTTCGCCAACCGCTGTGCCGCCTTCGCGGCCAGCCGGGTCTTCCCGATGCCGCCGGGGCCGATCAAGGTGACCAGCCGCGTGCCGCGCAGCAGGAGAGTGACGATCGCGTCCAGCTCGTGCTCGCGCCCCACGAAATCATCGGAAGACACCCGGCCGCCGCGCTGCTCGAGACTGGCTGGCGGCATGGAGTTACGACTCACCGACCGAGATCTCCGCGCAGTCTCGCGATGGCGTTCGTGGTGGCCGGGCCGGGTTGTTCATCGCGACGCGATCGCCACCGCTGGCGGACTTCGGATCTCCGGACGACCAGGCGTACTTGACGCCGAGCAGCAGGGTGGAACCGGCGACGATCACCGCGGCGCCGATCAGCAAGAGCTGGGTGCCGTCCTCGTGGCTGCCGCGCTGTTCCGCCGACGCCTGCTGGTATGTCTTGCCGCCGACCGGGTCGCCATCGCGGTAGTAGTGGCAAGTCGTGCCGGGCGTCGTCGGCGTTTCGTCACATGCCGGGGCAGCCTGGGGATCCCGCAGGAGCATGGTGGCCCCGGGAACGAGCATGACCACGCCCACCATGAGCGCGATCCACGCGCCGAGCCACAGCCAGAGAGTTGCAGCCTGCCCGAGCGTCTTCACGGTCCGAATCGTGCCTGGCAAAGGTCTTGTCATTTCTTTACAGACGGTTCTCGGGCGGAGAAGGTTGGGGTCGGACCGCGGCGGACTGCGTGGCAGCGGTTGTTACAGCGACAATCGCTGCCGCGCGACCGAATCGATCTGTTCGATCAGGGCAGTACCTGGGGAACGTATTCCGGAGCCAGGACGCCGACCGCGGCGCCGATCAGGCCGCCGAACACGGCGTTACCGACCACGGCCGCGATCGCGATCGGGATGCCGATGATCGTGATGGCCGCGGGGATTCCGATCAGCGCGCCCACGGCCGCCCCGATGCCCGCCCCGGCCGCCGCTCCGTTGTGGACCGGATCGGAATCCTGCGCGCCGGGGTTGGTTGCGATGTCCTGCACCTCGGCCTGGGTCACCGGCTCGGCGGCCGTGGGCACCGCGGGGGTCGCGGCGGTTTCCGGCGCTGTCGATTGCGGCAGGGAAACCGGTTCGACCGCAGCCGGGACGGCGGCCTCGACGAACGCCGCGGGTTGCGGGCCGGATACTTGCTCGGCGTTGGCGATTCCCGCTCCGGCAAAAGCAACTGCCACCGCGATCGGCACGGCGCCGACAATCAGCCTGCGACTCGAATCCAGTATGGCCCGAGAGTTCATTGTGATGCCTTTCATTCGCATCGGATTCCCTGAGAGCCGAATCCCCCGGGGCTGAATCCGAAATATTCCGTCGCTCCTCGACAGACGCAATGCTTGCACATGACTTTTGCTCGAAATTCCCCATTCTTGGGAACAGTGAACGGCGACATATTCTTTCGACAATCCAGTGGTCAGAATGGGTGGGCGCCATTTTTACCTCGCAAAGTTCCCCGGGTCATCGGTATGCCCTAGGTATTTCGTCCGAACGAGCCGACTGTCTCATCGCCCCAACCTTTTCGGACCGCTCGCAGTCGTAGCAGATGACCTTTGACGGATACGGCATGCGAGGAGAGTCACGATTCCGATGTGTTCGAACCGCGCCCTCAACCCGCCCGTCGCCACCGCCGTATTCGTCGGCCGCGATGCCGAACTCGACAGCCTGCTGGCCGCGTTGACGACATCGGCGCGACTGGTCACCGTGACCGGGGCGGGCGGAATCGGGAAGACCGAGCTGGCTGCGGAGGCGGTTCGCCGGTACCGCACGGCCACCGGCGTTCCCGTGCGCTGGATTCGGCTCGCACAGGTGGCGAGGGGCTCCGGGCGGGCCACGGTCGAGGAGGAGATCGTCGGTTCCGTGGTGGGGTCGGTACCGTCGGGCGGCCGGGCCGCAAACGTCCTCGCCGACGCGCTCGCCGCCGCGACCGCGGCGGCCCGCCGATCCCGTGTGCTGCTGGTTCTCGACAACTGCGAACACGTCCGCGACGGTGTCGCCGCGATGCTGCCGGATCTGATGGGCACGGTGCCCGGATTGATCGTGCTGGCAACCAGTCGCGAGGCGATCGGGCTGGACGTGGAGCAGACGATCGTGGGGGCCGCCGGGAGGCGGGGGGGGGGGGGGGGGTGGGTGTGGGGGGGGGGGGGGGGGGGGGGGGCGGGG
>NZ_JARWQD010000282.1 GCF_029869545.1 Nocardia wallacei
GGCGGGCAGCCCACCTCGCTCGTTGGCGGCGTTAATGCACGGGGACCACTCGGTGAGCGGGGTGGCGTAGAAGCGGTGCTGGGCCGCGGCGGCCTCGGCGTCGGAGGGGGCCGCCGCGACAAGGGATTTGAACAGCGGACCCTGGCGGGGATCGGTGAGGGTCTCGGCCACCAGGCGGGCGTTGGCGAGTAGATCGCCGCGCAGGGAACCGGTATCGGCATGGGGCAGTGAGGTTTCCGCCATCTCGGTCAGCACATCGGCCACCAGACCGGCGGGGGTGCGCCAGCGCCGGTAGACGGTGGTCTTGCCGACACCTGCCCGGGCCGCCACCTCGGCCAGGTCCAGCCCGGCGAAGCCGGATTCGGCGAGCAGATCGCCCGCGGCGCGCAACACGGCCTCGCGGACTCGTGCCGTGCGCCCGCCGGGACGTAGCGTGCCGGGAGTGTCAGAGGTCATAACGGGTCTCCAGTTTCATTAATGGCGGATCTCATGTACGGTCAGTATAGTTAATGAAACATCGGTTCCGTTAGGAGCGGGTCATGGAATATCGGCGTCTGGGTAACTCGGGTCTGCTCGTCCCGGCATTGAGCTTCGGCGCGGGCACCTTCGGTGGCCGGGGCGAACTGTTCGGCGCGTGGGGCGACACCGACGCGCGGCAGGCCCGCAGGCTGGTCGACATCAGCCTGGAGGCGGGCGTCACCCTGTTCGACACCGCGGACGTGTATTCGGGCGGCGCCTCGGAGGAGGTGCTCGGTGCGGCGATCGAGGGCCGTCGCGACCAGGTCCTGCTCGCCACCAAATCCACGCTGCCCATGGGGCCCGGGCCCTACGACGCCGGGTCGGGGCGCGCGCGGTTGATCCGCGCGGTCGAGGCGTCGCTGCGGCGGCTGGGCACCGAGTACATCGATCTGTTCCAGTTGCATGCCTTCGATGCGGGCACCCCGGTCGAGGAGGTGCTCGGCGCGCTGGACGATCTGATCCGGTCGGGCAAGATCCGCTACGTCGGCGCCTCCAACTTCGCGGGCTGGCAGCTGATGAAATCGCTGGCGGCGGCGGACGAGCACGGCCTGCCCCGCTATATCGCGCACCAGGTGTACTACTCGCTGGTCGGGCGCGACTACGAATGGGAGCTGATGCCGCTCGGCCGCGATCAGGGCGTCGGGGCGATGGTGTGGAGCCCGCTCGGCTGGGGGCGGTTGACCGGCAAGATCCGCCGGGGACAGCCGCTTCCGGAGGGCAGCCGCCTGCACAAGACCGCCGACGCCGGTCCGCCCGTGGACGACGACCTGCTCTACGACGTGGTCGATGTGCTCGACGAGATCGCCGCCGAGACCGGCCGGACCGTGCCGCAGATCGCGCTGAACTGGCTGCTCTCGCGCCCGACCGTCGCCACGGTCCTCGTCGGCGCCCGCAACGAGGAACAACTGCGCCAGAACCTCGGCGCCGTCGGCTGGCAGCTGACCGCCGACCAGATCGCCCGCCTGGACAAGGCCAGCGCGGTCACCCCGCCCTACCCCCACTACCCGTACTACCGCCTCCCCGACTTCACCCGCCTCAACCCACCGGCCGTCTAGGCATCCTCAGTACACGTCGCGGACGTATCGTTTCTCGGCCACGAGGCGTTTGCGGAATGCGAGCGCCTGGTCCTCGTCGAGCTTGCCGTGGACCTGGGCGATGGTCAGCAGCGCCTCGTCGACATCGCGGGCCATGCGGCTGGCGTCGCCGCAGACGTACAGGTGGGCACCGTCGGCGAGCCAGGACCACAGCTCCGCGCCGTGCTCGATCATGCGGTGCTGCACATAGATCCGCTCCCGCTGGTCGCGGGAGAAGGCCAGGTCCAGCCGGGTGAGGAAACCGGTGCGGAACATGTCCTCGAGCTCGTCGCGGTAGTAGAAGTTGTCGGCCGCGTGCTGATCGCCGAAGAACAGCCAGTTGGCGCCGCGGCAGCCGAGGGCCCGGCGCTCGTGCAGGAAGCCCCGGAACGGCGCGATGCCGGTGCCCGGCCCGACCATGATCATCGGCGCATTCGGATCCAGGGGCGGACGGAAATGCGGTGCGCGCTGCAGGAATACGGGCACGGCGGCATCCCGGCCGCGGTCGGCGAGAAAGGTGGAACAGACACCGCCGCGATCGCCGTAGCGCAGCACACCGACGGTCAGCTGCACCTCGTGCCGATCGACCAGCGGGCTGGAGGAGATCGAATACTGGCGCGGCTGCAGTCTTTTCAGCGCACCCAGCCATTCGACGAGATCGGCCCGCACCGGGAAGTCGCGCAGCACGTCGACCGCCTGCCGGTCCCACAGGTAGCGCTCGAGCTCGTTGCGATTGTCGCGGCGCAGCAGCTTGGCCAGCCGCGGGCTGGGATTGTGTTCGGCGACGAAGGTCAGCAGGTCGCGGCTGACCTTGGCGATGTCGTAATGCGAGCGCAATGCCCGGGCCAGCGGCACCTCCCGGTCGTCCAGCTCGATGCCGCGCCGCCCGTCCAGCCCGGTGACCTCGAGCCATTCGCTCACCAGGTCCTCGCTCACGGTCGGCCACACGCCCAGCGAGTCGCCGACCTCGTAGGTGGCGTCGAGCCCGCGCAGGTCGAAACCGAACTGCCGCACCTCTTTCCCGGCCCCGGGCCGAGACAGCAACGTATTGCGGACCAATGGTGCGGCCACCGGCGAATTGCGCGTGAACGGGGCAGCGGCCGGTCGGCGCGCACGTCCCGGTGCGGGCCGCGCCGCGCCCGGTGCACCCGGCGCCAAGGCAGTCAAGGCCATGACGCCCGATGCCTGTGCGGGTGAGGCCGTGGCGCCCAGCGCCGGTGCGGGTGGCGCTGGGTCCACCGTGGGCGCCGGGCCGGAGTCGGCGTCGGGTTCTGTTGCTGCCGTTGGGCTGTCGCCGTTAGTATCCGCGGTCTGCCCGCCTTCGAGGGCCGCCAGCACCTCGTCGAGCCAGCGTGTCGAGGTCTCGTCGTGGTCCGGTTCGCTGTCGACGCGCGGCAGCAGGCGCGTGGCGCCGCGCTCGGACAGCGTGCGGTCCAGCGTGCGGCCGTGCCCGCAGAAGTCGTCGTAGGAGGAGTCGCCCAGGGCGAAGACCGCGAACCGCAGGCCGGTCAATCGGATCGCGCTGTCGTGCAGGCGATCCCAGAAGTCCGCGCCGTTGTCCGGCGGTCCGCCGTCGCCGAAGGTGCTGGTGATCACCAGCGCATCACCGGTGAGATCGGCCAGCTCGCAGGAGTCCATATCGAGCAGCCTCGGGGCGTAGCCGGATTCGGCGAGCCGGGCCGCGGCCGATGCGGCGAGTTCCTCGGCCGTACCGGTCTGCGACGCCCACAGCACGGTGATCGGCTGCGGCGTCGGAACATCGGCTGCCTCGAATTCTCCGGTGCGCGAATACATTCCGGCGAGCAGCCCATTGATCCACAACCGAGTGTGCGAGGACAGCGGTGCGGCCTCGGGCAGCGTCGGCTGCCCCTGCACCGGCAGCGCGTGCAGCGCCGCCAGATAACCGCCGAGATAGATGCGCTCGGTTTCGGTGAGCGTCGGCGGCGTCGCCGTCTCCAGGCCCAGCATGGCGGCGAGGGGATGCCCGGACCCGTCGGCGAGCGGGAGCGCGGGGTGTCCGGTCTCGCTCGAATCCACCGGCCGCGGGACGCCCGCGACCCGCCGCAGGGCGACCGCGCACGCCTTGAACTCCGGTTGCAGCGAATCCGCGTCGACCGCATCGTTCGTCACGGCGTTCACGGTGAGGTATTCGCCCTGCTCGTCGTTCCAGTGGAAGGGCGCGAAACAGTCACCGGGCCGGACGCGGTCGCTGATCTGCACGGGCAGCACGGCGCGCCCACGGCGCGAGGCGATTTCGACCTGATCCCCGGCCCGTAGCCCGATCCGCTCGGCATCGCCGGGATGCACCTCCACGAACGGTTTTCCGTTGAGCCGGTTCAGCTTCGCGACCCGGCCGGTCTTGGTCATGGTGTGCCACTGGTGCGGCAGGCGGCCGGTGTTGAGCACGAACGGGTAGTCGTCGTCGGGCATTTCGTCCGGCGCCATGTGCGGACGCGGCCAGAACACCGCGCGGCGGCTCGGGGTGGCGAAGGCGAGCGCGGGCCGATGCCCGTCACCGTCGGTGAACGACTCCTGGCTGACGCCGTCGTTGCGATAGCGGATCGGGTTGCGGCGCCGCGCCGGATCGGGGCACGGCCACTGCGCGGGCCCCTCGCGCAGCATGTCGTAGTCGATGCCGCGCAGGTCGTAACCCGTTGCCGGATTGGCGAATCGCCGGATCTCGTCGAACACCTCGGCACTGGACGCGTAGTCGAACCCCTCGAAGCCCATGGCCGTGGCGACCTGGGCGATCAGCAGCCAGTCCGGCCGCGCGTCGCCCGGCGGATCGATCGAGCGCCGCAGCAGGGTGACGGTGCGCTCCGAATTCACCATCGTCGCCTCGGATTCGGCCCACAGCGTGGCGGGCAGCAGCAGGTCGGCGTAGGCGTTGGTGGCCGTGTCGGTGTAGACGTCCTGCGCGATCACCAGTTCCGCGGCCTCCAGCCCGGCGATCACGGTCTTGCGATTCGCCACCGACGCAACGGGATTGCTGCAGACGATCCAGCACGCCCTGATCCGACCCTCGGCCATGCCGCGGAACATCTCGATCGTCCCGGGCCCGGAGCGGTCGCGGATCGTGCCCGGCGCCACGCCCCATGCGGTCTCGACGAAGGTCCGGTCGGCCGCCGAGAGCACGCTGCGCTGGCCGGGCAGGCCGGGGCCCATATAGCCCATTTCCCTGCCGCCCATGGCATTCGGCTGCCCGGTCAGCGAGAACGGACCGCTGCCCGGTCGGCAGATGGCACCGGTGGCCAGATGTAGATTGCACAGCGCGTTGGTGTTCCAGGTGCCGTGCGTGGACTGGTTGAGGCCCATCGTCCACAGCGACATCCACTCGTCGGCCTCGCCGATCCACCGTGCGGCCGTGCGGATGTCGTCCTCGGCCAGGCCGGTGATCTCGGCGACCCGGTCCGGGGGATAGTCCGCCAGGAACTCCGGCATCGAGTCCCAGCCCTCGGTGTGCTCGGCGATGAAATCCTTGTCGATATCGCCGTTTTCGATCAGCAGGTGCAGCAGCCCGTTCAACAGTGCCAGATCGGTGCCCGGCGCGATCTGCAGGAAAAGGTCTGCGTGCGTGGCGGTTTCGGTGCGCCGCGGATCGACGACGATCAGCTTCGCGCCCGACTTGCGGCGGTCGGCCATGCGCAGGTACAGGATCGGATGGCAGTCGGCCATATTGGCGCCGATCACGAAGAAGAGATCGGCGTGGTCGATATCGTCGTAGGAGCCGGGCGGGCCGTCCGCACCCAGCGACTGCTTGTATCCGGTACCGGCGCTGGCCATGCACAGCCGCGAGTTGGCCTCGATGTGCACGGTGCGCAGATAACCCTTCGCGAGCTTGTTCGCCAGGTACTGCGCCTCCATCGACATCTGGCCCGAGACGTACAGCGCGATCGCGTCGGGTCCGTGCTCGTCGAGGATCGCCCGCAGGCGCGCGGCGGCCTCGCGGATCGCGTCGTCGACCGGCACCGGCGCGGGGGACGCGCCGCGCTCGGGCCGCCGGTGGGCCGTGGTCATCCGGCCCGGTGCCCGCATCAGGTCGGCGTGCGTGGCGCCCTTCGTGCACAGCCTGCCCGCGTTGACCGGGTGCAGCTTGTCGCCCTGCACCTTGGCGATGATCGGCGCGCCCCGCTCGTCGGCGGTGGTCTCGACGACGATGCCGCAGCCCACCCCGCAGTACGAGCACGCCGTTCTGGTCGTGCTCGGGCCGCTCTCGGCTGCATCCGACATGAGTCCGATGATGTCCAGCCGGGATTGCGGTGAATTTACCGGACGTTATCGCCAGGTGACGAAAGTTCTCACTCGGGCACGCGGACGTTGTGAGGTCGGCCCGATGCCTGGTCGGACGCCGATTTCCCGTCGGGGCGGCGGCCGTCTGTGCGGCGTGAGTAGTGTCACGCGCAGCTCGGCACCGCGTCTCACCCGAGCTTGTACGCCCGATGCAGCGCGACGATGCCGTTGGTGAGGTTGCGCCATTTCACCGCCGACCACCCCGCATCGGCTATCCGCAGGGCGAGCTGCGGCTGATTCGGCCACGCCCGGATCGATTCGGCGAGATACACGTAAGCATCCGGATTGCTGCTCACCGTTCGCGCCACCCGCGGCAGCGCCCGCATCACGAATTCCATATAGATCGTGCGGAAGGGCGCGAATACCGGTGCGGAGAACTCCGCGATCACGAGGCGGCCACCCGGCTTGGTGACGCGCAGCATCTCCCGCAGTGCCGCGTCCGAATCGGCGATATTGCGCAGCCCGTAGGAGATGGTCACGGCGTCGAACGAATCGTCGTCGAACGGCAGCGCGGTGGCGTCGCCGGCGACCATCGGCACCTTGCGGAACCGGCCCGCCGCGAGCATGCCCTGGGAGAAATCGGCGGCGACGCACCAGGCGCCGGATTTGGACAACTCCTGCGTGGACACACCCGTCCCGGCGGCCAGATCGAGGACCCGCTCCCCGGGCCGCAGTTCGAGTGCCCTGCGCGTCGCCCACCGCCAATAGCGGTCCAGCCCACCGGTCATCACCGTATTGGTCAGGTCGTATCGCTTCGCGACCCCGTCGAACATCGACGCGACCTCGTGCGGTTGCTTGTCCAGCGAGGCCCGAAACGACTCTGTTTTCGCCACGATCTCAGACACTAACGTGCACGGGCGACCCCGCGCACGAGCTCCGTCATGGTGTGGGGCGCGGTGTCGGCGGGCAAGGCGCCCAACGCGATTCCGCAGACCGGCATGCTGACCGGCACCGTCCGCACCGGCGACCACGCCACCTGGTCGCTGCTGGCGGGAATGCTGTCCCACATCGGCGTCCGCGAGGCCGAGACCCGGGAATTCCTGGGTGCGCGCAACGCCAAGTTCATGATCTTCCCCGGATCCGCGCTGGCCAAGAAGCCGCCGCGCTGGGTGATGG
>NZ_JARWQD010000283.1 GCF_029869545.1 Nocardia wallacei
ATACGCCTCACCACCGACGGCCAGCACCCGCAGACTGTCCAGACCCGCCGGATCCAGCGTCGCCAACGCCGCCGGGGTGATGAACAGATGAGTCACCTGTTCCCGACGGATCAGCTCGTACAGCTCCTCGCCACCGAACACACCCGTCGGCACCACCACCAGCGCACCGGCCGGACCGACCGCGAGCAACAGCTCCATGATCGACGCATCGAAGCTCGGCGAAGAGAAATGCAGTGTCCGCGAACCGGAGTCGAGGTCGTACCGCGCCACCTGCTCGGCGCAGAAGTTCGCCAGGCCCGCGTGCGGCACCACGACGCCCTTGGGCACACCCGTCGAACCCGACGTGTAGATGACGTACGCCAGGTTGTGCGGACGCAGCGGCCGGACACGATCGGCATCGGAGACCGCGTCGGCGCTGTACCCGTCGAGATCCAGATCCTCCAGGACCAGCCATTCCACCGAGTCCGGCAGATCGGCGCGCACCGAGGACACGGTAAGACCCACGGGCGCACCGGAATCGGTCAACATGTGCTCGATACGGTCCGACGGATACGTCGGATCGATCGGCACGAACGCCGCACCGGACTTCGTCACACCCCACTCGGCGAAGTACGAATCGCTCGACCGCGGAATCGCGATCGCCACGAAATCCTCGGTACCCAGACCACGCTCGATCAACAAGCGCGCCAAGCGATTCGACCGCTGATCCAGCTCACCATAGGTCAGCCTGGTGTCCTGGAACACCACGGCCAAAGCCTCGGGATCGCGAGAGACCGCCGCCGCCAGCAACTCCGGCAACGTCCCCGCCGGAACCGCCGGACCGCCGCTGCGGCTCACGACCTCGGCACGCTCGGCCGCATCCAGAATGTCGATCGCCCCGACGGCGATCTCCGGATCGGCCGCGATCGCCTCGAGCACCCGCTGCCAGCGGGTCACGATCGAGGCGGCCGTGGACTCGTCGAACAGCTCCGTCGCATAGGTCAGCGCCAGCGCCATGCCGCCGCTGGCCTGCGCCGACGCCTGCTCCGACAGCGTGAACTGCAGGTCGAAGCGGGCGATGTTCTCCTCGAGGTCCAGCGCGGACACCGTCAGCCCGGGCAGTTCCAGCGTCGCGCGCTCCATGTTCTGGAACGACAGCGCCACCTGGAACAGCGGGTTGCGGGCCTGGGACCGCTCCGGTGCCAGCAGCTCCACCAGCCGCTCGAACGGCACGTCGGCGTTGCCGAATGCCTCCAGGTCGGTGTGGCGGACGCGGTCGAGCAGCGCGGTGAACGGCTCGGCCGCCTCGATGCCGGCGCGCAGCACCAGCGTGTTGACGAACATGCCGACCACGTCGTCGAGCGCGGCCTCGCCGCGGCCCGCGATCGGCGTGCCGACGGCGATGTCGTCGCCGCCCGACAGCCGCGCCAGCAGCACCGCCAGCGCGCCGTGCATCACCATGAACAGCGACGAACCACGCTGGCGGGCAATGTCTTCCAGCGCCGCGATCAGCTCGGGCGACAGCTCTCGGTGCAGCGTGGCACCGCGATGCGAGGCGACCGCGGGCCGGGGGCGATCGGTCGGCAGCGTCAGCTCGTCCGGGATGCCCTCGAGCGCGTGCCGCCAGTACTCGACCTGCCCCGCGAGCAGCGACTGCGGATCGTCCTCCGAGCCGAGCACCTCGCGCTGCCACATCGCGAAGTCGGCGTACTGCACCGGCAGCGGCTCCCAGCCGGGCGCGGTGCCCTGCGTGCGCGCCGTGTAGGCGCTCATCACGTCGCGGGCCAGCGGTCCCATCGAGAAGCCGTCGGCCGCAATGTGATGCACGACGACCACCAGCACGTGCGTGGCGTCGGCACCGGACGACTCCACCTCGAACAGCCGCGCGCGCAGTGGCACCTCCTCGGCCACATCGAAGCCGTCCGAGGCGAATTCGGCCGCCGCGGTGAGGAGCTGGGCCTCCGCGATCGGGTACGCGTGCAAATCCAGGGCGATCTGCTCGGCCGGGACCGTCACCTGCGTCGCGGCACCGTCGCGCTCCGGGTAGCGGGTGCGCAGCGACTCGTGTCGCCGCACCACGTCGAAGATCGCCAATTTCAGTGCGGCGATATCCAATTCGCCGGTCAGCCGGATCGCCAGCGGCAGGTTGTAGGCCGCCGACGAGGTGTCGTACTGGTTGAGGAACCACATGCGCTGCTGCGCGAACGACAGCGGCACCGGCTCGGTGGCCGAGCGGGCCCGGGCCACCAGCCGCGGCCGCGAGTCGCCGCCGGTGTGCGATTCCAACCGCGCCGCAAGGGCTTCCACGGTCGGCGCCTCGAACAGCGCGCGCACCGGCACCGAGGTGCCCAGCGCCGCGCCGAGCCGCGAGACCACGCGGGTGGCGATCAGCGAGTTGCCGCCGAGGTCGAAGAAGTCGTCGTCCAGGCCGACCCGGTACAGGTCCAGCACCTGGGCGAACACCGCCGCCACCGTCTCCTGCACCGGCGTCTCCGGCGCCCGGAAGCTGCGGGTCTGCGCCGCGGGGGCGGGCAGCGCCCGGCGGTCGAGCTTTCCGTTGACCGTCAACGGGATTCGATCGAGCACCACGAACGCCGAGGGCACCATGTAGGACGGCAGATCCGCCGCCGCGCCGTCACGGACCGCCTCGAGCGACGGCACCGCGTCCGCCTCCGGAACGAGGTAGGCGACGATGCGCTGATCGCCGGGCTGATCCTCGCGCACGATCACCGCGGCCTGGGCCACGCCCGCCTGGGCCAGCACGGCCGCCTCGATCTCGCCGAGTTCGATGCGGAAGCCGCGCACCTTCACCTGATCATCGGCGCGGCCGAGGTATTCCAGTTCGCCGCGGCGGTTCCAGCGCGCGACGTCACCGGTGCGGTACAGCACCGACCCGGACGCGCCGGACTCGCCCCCGAAGGGGTTGGCCACGAACCGGCTCGCGGTCAGATCGCCGCGGCCGAGGTAGCCGCGCGACAGCTGCGGTCCCGCGACATACATCTCACCCGCGACACCCACCGGAACCGGGCGCAGCCGGTTGTCCAGCACGTAGACGCGCAGCCCGGCGATCGCCCGGCCGACCACGCTGCCGGTGGCGGCGGCGATGGTCGCGGCGTCCAGCGCCCGGTAGGACACGTGCACCGTGGTCTCGGTGATGCCGTACATGTTGACCAGCCGCGGCACCGAATCACCGTGGCGGGCAACCCAATCGGCGAGGCGGCGCAGTTCCAGCGCCTCGCCGCCGAATACGACGTAGCGCAGCGACAGCGGCCGCGAATCCGAATCCGGGTGGTAGGACTGCTCCTCGGCGAGTTCCGCGGCGGCCAGCTGATAGAACGCCGACGGCGTCTGGTTGAGCACCGTGACCCGTTCGCGGCGCAGCAGTTCCAGGAACTGCTCGGGCGAGCGGGAGGTGTAGTAGTCGACGACCACCAGGGTGCCGCCGAACAGCAGCGGTCCCCACAGCTCCCACACCGAGAAGTCGAAGGCGTAGGAGTGGAACATCGTCCACACGTCGCCCGGCCCGAAGCCGAAGTCGCGATCGGTATTCGCGAACAGCCGCACCACGTTCCGGTGCTCGACCGCGACGCCCTTCGGACGGCCGGTGGAGCCGGAGGTGTAGATGACGTAGGCGATGTTCTCCGGCGTCAGCGGCGCGCGGCGGTCGGCGTCGGTGATCGGGCCCTCGCCCGCGTCGACGACATCCGGGACATCCATGCCGAAGTCGTCCATCAGGATCGTCGGCAGGCCCGCGGCCAGCTCGGCGTCGATGGTGCTGTCGATGATCACGCTGGCGGGCGCGGCGTCCGAGAGCACGTAGGCGATGCGCTCGGCCGGGTTGTTCGGGTCCACCGGCACATAGCCCGCGCCGGACTTGATCACGGCCAGCAGCGCGACCACGAGATCGGCCGACCGCGGCAGCATGACCGCGACCAGCGTATCCGGGCCCGCGCCGTCCTCGATCAGCCTGCGCGCCAACTGATTCGCCCGCTGGTCCAGCGAGGCGTAGGTGACCCGGTCGTTCTGGCCGAAGGTCACCGCCACCCGGTCGCTGTGCGCGGCCACCGCGGCGTCGAACAGATCCGACAGGGTGGCGGTGCGATCGGCGAAACGCCCGGTGGTGGTGTCGCTTCCGGACGACACCCAGCGCTGCGAGACGTTCAGGCGCTCGGCCTCGCCCAGCAGATCGATATCGCCGACGATCGCGGCGGGATCCTCGGCGACGCTGCGCAGGATCCGCAGGAAGCGATCGGTGAACGCGGTGATCGTCTCCGGGTCGAACAGGTCGGTGGCGTAGTTCCACGACAGCGCCAGCCCGCCGTCGGCGGCGTCGCCGACGGTGAGCTGCACATCGAATTTCGCGACGCCCGGGTCGAATTCGACGACCGCGAGATCCAGTCCGGGCAGCGCCACCGTGGTGGCGTCGCGCTGGCCCGCGGCCTCGAAGGTGAGCGCCACCTGGAACAGCGGATGGTGCGCCTGCGAGCGGACCGGGCTCAGCACGTCCACCAGCTGCTCGAACGGCACGTCGGCGTGCGCGAACGCGGCCAGGTCGGTGCGGCGGACCGCATCGAGCAGGTCGGTGAACGCCGCATCGGGCCGCACCTCGGTGCGCAGCACGAGCGTGTTGACGAACATGCCGATCAGATCGTCGAGGGCGCGCTCACCGCGGCCCGCGATCGGGGTGCCGATGGCGATATCGGTGGCCCCGGCCTGCCGCGACGCCCAGGTGGCCAGCGCCGCGTGCATCAGCATGAACAGCGTGACGCCGCGCGAGCGCGCCAGCTCGACGAGCGCCGCGTGCAGATCGGCATCGATCGAGAACTCGTGCGTGGCACCGGCATTGGAGGCGATCTCCGGCCGCGGCCGGGAGGGCCGGAGCGCCATCCATCGACACCGGGGGCGGGCCCCGGGCTTGGGCGCCGACCCCCG
>NZ_JARWQD010000284.1 GCF_029869545.1 Nocardia wallacei
CCCTGCGCCCCCCGGCGGGGGGGGCCGGGGCCGGGGGCTTTGCGGGGGGTCCGCTTTGGGGGGCCCCCCCCCACCACCGCCTGCACATCGTCGACCCCGGCCGCGTTGCCCACGCCGCGGGGGCGGTGGCCGGGGCGGCCGGTCTCGTCGACGGTGAACTGATCGAGTACCGACGGGCGGGTGTCGATCTCGATCGGCGGTCCGTCGAAGGTGGTCATTCGCGTTTCAGGATCGTGGTCACCAGCATCGTGTGATCCTCCATCCGCCGGGTCACCGACCAGCCCAGGCCGGCGAAGGCATCCTCGTACTCGCGCTGCGTCCACAGCCGCACGCCCGTCACCGCATGGTAGATCTCGTAGGTCGGTGAGAACCAGGGCTGCTGGGTCCACTGCGGCGCCTCGAGCAGATAGCCGTCGCCGATGACCAGGCGGCGCACGTTCGGGAACCAGTCCATCCAGCCCCGCAGCACCGCGGCGATGCCGTCGCCGTCGCTGGCCAGCTGGTGCAGCAGGAAGAACGACATGGCGGTGGTGACCGCGTGCCGGTCCACCGCGTCCAGCCAGGCCGGGCGCTGCGGCCCGGGTTGCACCGACCCCGGCAGCAGCGTGATCCGGTCGGCGAGCCCGAGGTGCGCGAGTTCGGTGGTGGCCGCGGCGATCACGCCCGCCTCGATGTCGACGCCGAGGAAGGTCTCCCGCGGCGCGCAGCCCGCCAGCGCCTGCACCCGGCCCGCGTCGGCGCAGCCGAGATCGATGGTGCATCCCGGGGTGTCGGCGGCGATCGTGCGCCCGATCGTCTCGAAGATCTCCGGACGCCGACGGGCGATATCGGTGCAGCCGCGCGCCACCTCGCCGGGTTCGGTGGCGGCGGGAATGTATTCGCGGTGCGGGCTGTCCGACAGCTGGCGGAAGGTCGGTTCCCAGCCGCGCACCGCGACCCGGACGAAGCCGCGGTTCTTGCCGACATCGTGGCCGGTGTGGGTGAGCTGATAGCGGTGGCCGCGCCGGTGCAGGAATCCGGCGCGGAGCAGGCCCTCGGCGACGGTCTGCTGGATTCCGGTGGCCGGTGCGATGGTCTCGCCCGCGAGAAGCGTTGTCCACCAGCCCCAGTCGTCGGCGGCGACGATGAGCTGTCCGGCGGTCTGGCCCTCGATGACATCGCGGATGGTGAAGTCGCCGATGGCGGAATGCGGGGTTACGAGCGGTGTTGCTGCGGTCATGATCGATCTTCCTGGTTCGCGGCGACGGCGATCGCCTGGATTTCGATGAGCAGCCCGTCGATGGGCAGGGTGGTGACGGTGGTGGTCCGCGCCGGTGCGGCCGTGCTGAAGTACTCGGTGAAGGCGGCGTTCCACGCGGGGAACCACCGCCGGTCGGACAGATAGCAGTCGAGTTTCAGGACCTGCTCGCGAGTGCTGCCCGCGGCCGTCAGTGCCCGATCGAGCTGCCCGAACACCTCGGCGGCCTGGTCGTCGAACGCGGCCGACGACACCGTCATGGTGGCCGGATCGATCGCGGCCAGACCGGAGGTGAACACGAGCCCGCAACCGTTGCGCGCCAACGGGAACGGTGCGGGAGACACGGGATGCGGACGCGGCGCCGTCATAGCTCCGCCCGCACGATCCGGGTGCGGTCGATGTCGGCGAGGGTCTGCGCGCCGGACAGGATCATGAGCGTGCGCAGCTCCTCGGTCAGCAGTTCCAGCACCCGCTCGACCCCGGCGGCACCGGCGGCGGCCAGGCCGTAGATGGCCGAGCGGCCGATGATCACCGCATCGGCACCCAGCGCCAGCGCGAGGAATACGTCACTGCCGGTGCGGATGCCGCTGTCGAACAGGACCGGCAGCGCGGGGCCGACGGCCGCGCGGATAGCGGGCAGCATGGTGAGGCTGGCCGGGGCCGGGTCCACTTGGCGTCCACCGTGGTTCGAGACCACGATCGCCGCCGCACCGAGTGCCGTCGCCCGCTCGGCGGCCGCGGGCGTGAGCACGCCCTTGGCGATCCACGGCAGCCCGAATCCGGTCGCCGCATCGGCCAGCTGATGCCAATCCCACACGGTGCCACCGTGTTTGAGCAGCTGCCCGAAGACCTCGGCGACGCCGGGCGCGCCGTTCTCGCCGGTCAGGTTGCCGGCGAAGTAGCGCAGATCGGGATCGAAGCGGTTGGCCATGTTGCGGGTGCGGAACCCGCCCACCGGGCAGTCCACGGTGACGCACAGCGCCTCGAAGCCCGCCCGCTGCACCCGCTCGGCCACCGCCGGGGCGTGCGCGAACGGGTGTAGTTGCGCGATCCGGGCCGCGGCGGGACCGGCGGTGCGGACCTGCTCGTAGGAGTAACTTCCGGCCTCGGGCACGATCGACAGCGCGCCCCGGCGCTGCGCGGCCTGCGCGACCGCGAGATGGCCGTCCGGGTGGAACATCGCGTCGCCGCCGAAAGGCGCGGTGAGAAGGGGGGTTTCGAGCGTCAGCCCGAGCAGTTCGGTGCGTGTGGACGGATTGCCGACGCCGCTCATGGGCTCGGGCACGATCCGCCAGCGGTCGAACACCTCCCGGTTGGCGCGCAGTGTGACCTCCCGGCCCGCACCGCCCTCGACGAAGTCCCAGACATCGGCGGGCAGGGCCGCTGCGGCGGCGCGATGGATCTCGTCGTGGGTGCCGAAGTCGACGCGCGTGGGGTAGAAGGAGTCCAGCTGTGCGGTCATGCGATACCTCCGGTGTCGTGGCCGACGAGCGAGTGGCGGCGGCCGTAGGTGAGATAGAGCGTGGCCCCGGCCGCCGTCCAGATCAGGAATCGGACCCAGGTCAGCGCCTCGAATGTCGTCGCCAGCCAGACACATCCGGCGATCGCGGCGAGCGGGATCAGCGGCATGAGGGGCACCCGGAACGGGCGCGGCCGGTCCGGATCGGTGCGGCGCAGCAGCATGACACCGAGCGCCACGATGACGAAGGCGAACAGGGCGCCGATATTGACCAGTTCGGCCACGGTGCCGATGGGCAGCAGCCCGGCCACCACCGCGACCACGGTCCCGACCACCAGGCTCAGGCGCACGGGCACGTGCCGGGAACTGGTGCGGCACAGCGCCTTCGGCACCAGGCCGTCGCGGCTCATGGCGAAGACCAGGCGGGTCTGCCCGTAGAACAGCATGAGCAGGCCCTTGGTCAGCGCGACGACCGAGGCCACGAGGATGACCTTGCCGATCCATCCGGCGCCGACGGCGGCCAGCGCGGTCGCGACCGGTGCGGCGTTGTCGAGGGTCGGATATGGTGCGACGCCGGTCAATACGGCGCTCACCGCGATATACAGGACGGTGGCCACGACGACCGATCCGATAATGCCCCACGGTAGATCGCGGCGCGGGTCGCGGGTTTCCTCCGCGGAGGTGGCGACGATATCGAATCCGAGATAGGCGAAGAAGGCGAGCGCGGCACCGGCGGCGATTCCGTTGACGCCGAAGGGCGTGAACGGCGTCCAATGACCGGTGTCGATATGTGGTGCGCCGACCGCGACGACGAGGACGAGTACGCCGATCGTGAGCGCCACCAAGGCTTTCACGACGGCGGCGGCGACTTTCACCTCGAATACCAGCACCGAGACGAGTGCGGCGACGATGAGCACGGCCGGAAGATTGACCACTCCGCCATCGCCCGGACCGGTTGTAATCGCTTGCGGCAGGGCGACACCGAACAGCGAATCCAGGGCGGCGGTGAACAGCCCGGACCATCCGATCGCCACGGCTGCGGCGGCGACGGCATATTCGAGCAGCAGATTCCAGCCGACGAGAAATGCGGGGGCCTCACCCATGGTGGCGGAGGTATAGGTATACGCGCTGCCGGATTCCGGTGTCATCGACGCCAATTCGCTGTAACACAGCGCCACCAGTACGCAGATGGCCCCGGCCAGCAGGAACGAGAGCATGATCGCGGGCCCGGCCTTGGTCGCGGCCGCGACGCCGGTGGTGACGAAGATACCGGCGCCGACAATGGTGCCCACGCCCATCGCTATCAGATCGCCCCGGCCGAGGCTGCGCGCGAGAGTTCCGGTCGTGTTCGGTGATTCCGTCACCCGCAACCGTATGCTGTTGCGGCGCAATGCGGAGCCGGTCCGTGGAGGTGCTGCCATGGTGGAATCCATTCACTGGGAATGTATTTCGAACGGTACGTATTCAGTGAACCAACCGGTTTTTGTGTCCGAGTGAACCTGTGTAACAACGTGGTTTCAGCTACCCCGCGAAATCTGTTGTCACGCCCCGCATATGCGCGCGCCAATCCCACCCGAGTCCCGCTCGGGCATGTTTAACCCGCCCTACTTCATTTTCTAGGCATACATCGCCTCACTCTCCCGGCATTCGTTTTTTGGGGGTGGAAAAAAAAAAAAGACAAAAAAACGGCGCGAATATGAGGGGATGGGGGGAGCCGCGTG
>NZ_JARWQD010000285.1 GCF_029869545.1 Nocardia wallacei
TCCCACCGGGCGGTTGTTTTTCCACTTTCACGCCCGCCCACGCCGTTGGGGTGGGGCCGCCTTTCGTCTGCGGGGTTCCTGTTACCGCCGGGCTCCGGAGCCGACGAGCGCCGCGAACTCGGACCGGCTCTCCACCACCAGAGTCGAGTGATACGGCAGCCGGATGGTCAGGCCCTCGAGTTGGGGTGTCCGCGTTCGGCTCTCGTCCGATGGGTCGGTCTCGGCCGACGGTTCGGGAGCGGGCAAGTGCCGGGTGGCGTGGGGTGCCCGGGGCGTCGCCGCGGGCGGACCGGATTCGATCGCACGGGTTGTCGGCGGTGCCGTGATCTCCCGTGTGGGTGCGAGGGTCCGGCGGCCCGCGCGCTTCGGCACGGAGGTGACCACGGCGACCACGACCGCGCCGAGCGCGGTGATGCCACCCACCACCGCGGCGTATCCGAGGTCGGCACTGGCGGTTCCGTGCGTGCCCTGGCCGCCTCCCGAGAACAGGCCGCCGCTGGAACTCGAGGTCTCCGACAGCGTCTTGAACTCGGGTATCTTGGCGCCGAGGTACAGCAGCGTGCAGAACACCGACAGCGCCTGCACCGCACTGGATCCCAGAATGAGCAGCGCCGTGGTCGTGCGCCGGTTGAACAGGTACATGACCACCGCGAGGATCGTCGTGACGGCGGCGGTGGCCGCGACGATACCCCCGCCGCCGGTGACCTGCACCGGATGGAGGCCGTCGGCCTCCCACTCGGCGGCCGAGGGGGTGTTGCCCTGTATACGTCCGAAGGCGTCGGAGGTCGCCCGGCCCTTCGGCCCCTTCGTCGTGAGCCAGGGTTGGAAGAGTAGTGCGAAGGTGATCAGGCTCAGCACCGCCGAGTACACGAAACCCCAGTGCACGCGCGGGTCTCGAAACGAGGACCTGAAATCGCTTGGCTGCCGCCCGATTCCGGGTTGATGTTGCTGAATGTCGTTGCTGTGCCGGGGATTTGGCTGAACCATTTGTTACAGGCCTGAGGCTTTCTGGTGCTTAGAAATAAAAGGAATTCGATAATGATCCGCGTCGATCATCGGAGATTACCGTAGAACTGCGCGCGCCGCAGGACAACTGTGACCGTGGTCCTACGCGGAGAGCTGGGTCACAAACGGCTTTTCGAAATGGGGATGATTCAGAGTTTCCGCCGGGCCGTGCGATGCACCGCTGCGGTGGGGTTTTCCGGGACGTGCACGCTCGCTTCGTTCGCTTTGCTCCGGCGGCGCCGAATATGCCCCTCGGTCTGTTTATGTGATGCGACTAACATGCCTGGCCTGAGACGCGGATCACGGTTTCGGGTGGTGAGAGGCCGTGACCGGCTGGCCACGCCCGGTCGGCACGGCGTCCGCCCGGCGTGGCGCCGCGCGCGGTGTGTGTTTCCGGGAGGTTACTGATAGCGAGGGGGTGGGTCCGGTCGCCGGACCGGCCGTGGGTGCGGACGTCTCGGGGGTGTTTTCTTCCGAATGGGCATGAATTATTTACTGAATTTCGCGGCGATTTGTTCATCGATTGAGGAGAGCCGGTGCGGAGGGCGGCCGGGTGTGCGTTTCCAGGAGTTCTTCCGGTGTAAGAATTCGATGCTCTCAATGGTGGGAATATGATCCGGTTGCGGACGTTCGGAAACGGTGGCAGCATCGTGCGCGCGCGGAGCCTCTCGCGCGGCAAGGGAGAGAAAACTGGTGGGCTCGGAGAGCGGCGGACCCGGCGGGCCCGTGCACGCCGATTCCGGCCTGCCCCAGGGTTCGGGTTTCGGCCCTGCGCTGGGCCCGCCGGATTGGTTGACGCGCGACATACCACCGGCGCAGCCGGGCACGGCATGGCAGCCGGATACTCCCGGAAACCTCGGAGCCCCATCGCAATCCGCGGCGGAGCCGCTGGCGCTCGATCCGGATATGGTGCAGCGGACGCTCGCCGTGCCGACCCGCAAGCCTCGCCATGCCGGTTCGACGCCGCGCAGGATCATCGTGGCCCTCGCCGTCGTGGTGGTCGCGGCGGCGGTCGCCCTCGGCGCGTTCATCGTCTCGGTCGGCGGCGGGACGGCGGGCGAGCCCGTCCCGATCGCCGCGGCGCCCGCACCCCCTCCGGCCGGTCCGGCCTGCGGGACCGAACACCGCGACAGCCTCACCGCCGGCAACGGCCCGGGCGACACCGCGAGCGGGGCGGGAGCGATCCTCGGATTCGAGTACGCGTACTACGCCCAGCGCAGCGGGCAGCTGGCGCAGGTCTTCGTGGCGCCCGACACGATCAACGTGGCATCGGCGGAATACCTGCAGCACGCCATCGATGCCGAGATCCCCGTGGGCACGGTCCACTGCGTGCGCATCACCGAACGCGCCGCGGACTCGTTCGACGTGGACATCGAGGAGCGCCGCCCGGCCGGGACCGTGACCGTCTACAAACAGAGCATGCGCACGGTCGTCCGGGACGGCCGCACGGTCATCTACGAGATCCGCGACCGCTAGTTCCCGACCACCCAGGGGTCGTTGGAGTTGAGAGCGACCAGCAGGAGGCGGATGGCGGCGACGCGGCGCTGCTTACCGGGCAACTCGTCGAGCGCGCACTCCGGGTCGGCGGGCGGGCCGAGGTGGGTGCAGCCGCGGGGGCAGTCCTCGATGGCGTCGGCGAGATCGGCGAAGGCCTGAATGACGTCGTCGGGGGTGATATGGGCCAGGCCGAAGGAACGGATGCCGGGGGTATCGATGACCCATCCGCCGTCGGGCAGGGGTAACGCTATCGACTGAGTGGAGGTGTGCCGCCCCTTGCCCACACCGGACACCTCGCCCACCGCCCGTTCCGCCTGCGGCACAAGGCGATTCACCAGCGTCGACTTGCCGACGCCGGAGTGTCCGAGCAGGCAGGTGAGGGTGTCGCGCAGCAGGGCGTGCACCGGCTCCAGCGGATCGTCGCGCCCGCCGTAGACGATGGTGAGGTCCAGATCCTCGAACTCCGTGGCGAATTCGGATTCGGCCGCCAGGTCGTGTTTGGTCAGGCACAGGATCGGTTGCAGGCCACCGGCATACGCCGCGGCCATGGCCCGCTCCACGAAACCGGTGCGGGGCGGCGGATCGGCGAGCGCGACCACGATGAACAGCTGCGCGGCATTGGCCACCACCACCCGCTCGAACGGGTCGGTGTCATCGGCGGTGCGCCGCAGCACCGTTCGGCGATCGGCCACCCGCACGATCCGGGCCAGGGTGTCGGGGCGGCCGGAGAGATCGCCCACCACGTCCACCTGATCCCCGACCACGATCGGGGTGCGGCCCAGTTCGCGGGCCCGCATCGCGACGATCGGCCGCGCCGGATCGCCCTCCAGCACGCAGCTCCAGCGGCCGCGGTCGACCGCGGTGACCATGGCGGACACCGCATCCCGGTGTTCGGGGCGGGTCTTGGTGCGAGGACGCGAGCCCCTGCCCGGGCGCACCCGGACATCGGACTCGTCGTACTCGCGGCGTCTCAGCGCGCCGCTCCCGTCGTGGTCGAATCCACCTGGCCGTCGGAAAGCATTGCGTCCCACAGGTTCACGAAGTTCGGCAGCGTCTTGGCGGTCGTGCCGATGTCCTCGATCCGCACGCCCGGCACCCGCAGCCCGAGGATGGCGCCCGCGGTGGCCATGCGGTGGTCGGCATAGGAGTGCCAGGTGCCGCCCCGCAGGGCGGTGGGCACGATGTGCAGCCCGTCCTCGGCCTCGGTGACCTGGCCGCCGAGGCGGTTGATCTCGGTGGACAGCGCCGCGAGCCGGTCGGTCTCGTGACCGCGCAGGTGCGCGATGCCGCGCAGCCGCGACGGCGAATCGGCCAGTGCCGCCAGCGCCGCCACGGTCGGGGTCAGCTCCCCGACGTCGTGCAGGTCGATGTCGATACCCGCCAGCTTGTCGGGGCCGCGCACGGTCAGCTTGCCGTCGAAGCGGCGGGCCTCGGCGCCCATGCGCACCAGGATCTCGCGGATCACGTCCCCCGGCTGGGTGGTCAGCGACGGCCAGTGCGGGATGGTCACCTCGCCGCCGGTGACCGCCGCCGCGGCCAGGAACGGCGTGGCGTTGGACAGGTCCGGCTCCACATCCCAGTCGACGGCGTGGATCGGGCCGGGCGACACCGTCCAGACCTGTTCGGCGCGCGGGCTGCCGGGCGCCTCGACCCGCACGTCGGCCTGGCCGAGCATCTGCACGGTCATGGCGATATGCGGCAGCGACGGCAGCGGCGCGCCCTCGTGGCGCACGGTCACGCCCGCGTCGAAGCGGGCCGCCGACAGCAGCAGGCCCGACACGAACTGCGAGGATCCGGAGGCGTCGATGGTCACCTCGCCGCCGCGCAGCGATCCGGTGCCGTGCACGACGAACGGCAGCGAATCGCCCTCGATCTCCACTCCGAGGTGCCGCACGGCGTCGAGAATGGTGCCCAGCGGGCGCAGCCGGGCCTGCTCGTCGCCGAAGAACGCGACATTGCCGTGCGCCAGCGCCGCCACCGGCGGCAGGAAGCGCATCACGGTGCCCGCCAGCCCGCAGTCGACGGTGGCGTTGTGCAGCGTTTCCGCCGGGGTGACGGTGAGAGTGTCTGCGTCACCGGTGATTTCGGTGCCCATGGCCCGCAGTGCCGCGATCATCAGGTTGGTGTCGCGGCTGCGCAGCGCGCCGGTGATGGTCGACGGCCGGTCGGCGAGCGCGGCCAGGATCAGTGCCCGGTTGGTGATGGACTTGGATCCGGGCAGCGCAACGGTCGCGTGCACGGCATGGTCGGTATGGGGGGCAGGCCAGAAACTCACCCCTCCATCTTCGCCTACGAGAGGTTCCCGCAGCCGCGCGGTCTACTTGTGCCGTCCGTGGAGCAGGGGGACGATTCGGCGGAGCAGCTTCATGGTGCTGTCGGTGCGGGCGTAGCTGAGCAGGGCCATGCCGGGAATCGTGAAGCGCTGTACGGCGATCGAGTGCGGCGCGGTGAATTCCAGCATGCCGGGCGCGCCGTGGATGCGGCCGATGCCCGAGTCGCGGCCGCCGCCGAAGGGCAGCGCGGAGATCGCGGCGAAGCCCAGCACCGAGTTGACCGAGGTGGCGCCCGCCTTCAGCCGCCGCGCGATCTCGAGGCCGTGCTTGCGCGAGAAGACCGACGACCCCAGCGAGTAGGTGGAATCATTGGCCAGGTCGACGGCCTCGTCGATGCTTCGCACCGTGCGGATGGTGACCGTGGGGCCGAAGGTCTCCTCGCGCACCGCCGCCGAATTCTCGTCCACGTCGACCAGTACGACCGGCTCGATGTAGGGCCCGGTGATCGAATCGGGGCCGCCCAGCACGGCGGTGCCGCCGTTCTTCAGCGCGTCCTCGATGTGGCGGCGCACGATGTCGATCTGGCTCGGCATGGTCATCGGGCCGTAGGAGGCCTTGTCGTCGGAGCCGGGGTGCACGCTGGTCAGGATCTTCTTCACCTCGGCGACGAACTGATCCTTGATCGCGGCGTCCACGTACACCCGCTCGACACCGGCGCAGGTCTGCCCGCTGTTCATGGTCGCGCCGTAGGCGACCGCGTCGGCCGCGGCCTTGATATCGGCGTCGGCGGCGACGATGACGGCATCCTTGCCGCCGCATTCCAGCAGGACCGGGGTCAGCCGTTCGGCGGCGGCCGCCATGATCTTCTTGCCGGTCGCGGCCGAGCCGGTGAAGGCGACCTTGTCGATATCGGCCTTGACCAGCGCGGCGCCGGTCGCGCCGTAGCCGTTGATCGTGGTGAAGACGCCGTCCGGGAGTTCGGGATTGGCCTCCGCGAAGGCGTTGGCGACGAAATTGCCGATGCTGGTGGAATACTCGCTGGGCTTGTATACGACGGTATTGCCCGCGGCCAGCGCGTAGGCGATCGACCCGTTCGGCGTGTAGATCGGGTAGTTCCAGGGGCCGATCACGCCGATCACGCCGAGCGGGCGCTGCTCGATGTAGGCGCCGAAGTTCGACATCAGCGCGCCGGGGGAGACCTTCTTGGTCTTGAGCACCTTCTCGGCGTTCTTGGCCGCCCAGGAGATGTGCTCGAGGGTCAGCATGAGCTCGAGGAACGCGTCGTCGCGGGGCTTGCCGTTCTCGGCGTGGATCAGGTCGCAGAGTTCGTCGGAGGTGGCGACGAGACGGCTCGCCCAGCGCAGCAGATACCGCTTGCGGTCGGCGTAGGTCAGCGTCCCCCAGGTCGCCGCGGCGGAGCGGGCCTTGTCGACGGCCGCGTGCACCGCCTGCTCGTCGGCGATCGGATGCGTGGCGATGACATCGCCGGTGGCCGGATTGACCGAGGTCAGCGTGGTCTCGCCGGCGACGGCGGTGGACTCGGTGGTGGACATTGTTCGGCGACCCCTAGTGAGAGATTTACGGCACGAAGTTCTCATACCGTAGATGTGAAGTCAACTGCCTTCAGTTATATTTTCGGCCATCTTTCTTCCTGTCCGGTCACGACGCACCGCGCCTTCCCTGTCGTCGCGATTCTGTCGGTGCGCGGTGGCAGCATGGGGGCATGTGCGGCAGATATGCGACCACCGCGAACCCGGCCCGGCTGGCGGCCGAACTCGACGCCGTGGACGAGACCGGTGACCCGCCCGACCTGGACCGCCCCAATTACAACGTCGCCCCCACCAACCAGGTGCTGACCGTGGTCGAGCGGCACGACCACGACCATCCCGACGCCGACCCGACGCTCCGGATCCGGCGCATGCGCTGGGGCCTGATCCCGGTCTGGACCAAGGCCTCCGAGCCCGGCGTCCCCGCCAAGGGGAAACCGCTGTTCAATGCCCGTGCGGACCGGGCGGAGACGGCCCCGTCGTTCCGCGACGCGGTGAAGCGGCGCCGCTGCCTGGTGCCGATGGACGGCTGGTACGAATGGCTGGTCGAGGACGCCCCGGCCGCGAAGGGTAAGGCGGTCAAGCAGCCTTACTTCATGTCCCACGCCGACGGCTCCCGGCTGTACATGGCCGGGCTGTGGTCGACCTGGCGCGACCGCTCGCAGGAGATGGACCCGATCCTGTCCTGCACGATCCTGACCACCGACGCGGTCGGCGACCTGACCAGGATCCACGACCGGATGCCCCTGGTCATGCCGCGCGAACACTGGGCCGCCTGGCTGGATCCCGACCACCCCGCCCCGCACGAACTACTGGAAACCCCGCCCCCGGACCGAGTCTCGGATATCGTGGCCCGCCCGGTGTCCTCCCTGGTGAACAGCGTCCGCAACAACGGCCCCGAACTCCTGACCCCCGCCCCGGGCGCCCCGTCCGCGGGAGCGGACGCACCCCAGACCGGGCAGACCACCCTGATCTGACCCGGCCCGCCCATCTTCGTCACCAGGCATACGGCCTACCTCATGTTCCCGGCACGCCTGACTTCACGAGGGGCACTTGATTTCTGGCGTGGCTATGTTGAGGCCGCACTTGATGATGTGCTCGCCGAGGTCGAGGATCTTGCCGGTGGTGCTGCCGCCCAGCTTCTCGGCCTTTTCCGGGACCTTCTCCAAGCGCTTCTCCGGTTCCGACTTCTGCGGCGCGCCCGGGCTGCCGCCGAGCGGGTAGTCGCTGGCCCCCGGCGCGGCGCCCGCTAACGCGCCGGATCCCACTGCGAGGATCGCGCCGCCTAGTACGGCAACGACCATGGTGCGCACACGCTGTCGGTGGGACATTTCGCATCACATCCTCACGGTCGAACGAATCTGGCCTGATCAAGTAAGGCACAGGTACGGGTGTGATTGGTGTGATTCATGTGATTTACACCTGTGAGCGCGGCGTGTCCGCCAGTGTGAGCAGCGCCGTGCGGGCGCTGTCGTAGTCGTCGACGAAGCGGCGCAGCAGCGTGGCGAGCTGCTCGCGGTCGGCTTGATCCCAGTCCGCGACGATGTGCTCGAGCAGCTCGATGCGCCGTTGCCGCAGTTCCTCGGCCAGGTCCCGCCCGGCGTCGGTGACCACCAGCACGCTGGCCCGGCCGTCGTCGGGATCGGCGCGCCGCTCCAGCAGCCCGCGCTTGACCAGGCCCGCGACCTGGCGGCTGATGGTGGAGGCATCGGAGTACATGGCCTCGGCCAGCGTGCCGGACCGCATCGGGCCGTCCTCCAGCAATCGGAAGATGATGCCGTAGGCGGAGATCTCGATCTCGCCCTTGGAGGCGGCCGCGATCTGGGCGTTGGTGCGTTCGCGGATGCGCCCCAGCCGGATCAGCTGTCGGCCGATCACGTCGATCACCTCGTCACTGTCCACGCGACGGTCACCTCCCTCGAGTCCTTCAATGTCTAGCAGCGCAGCTCAGGTGGCTACCGCGGCGGTCGTGGCGGAGGTGAGCCGGACCAGGTCCGCAGGGGCCAGCTCGATCTCCAATCCACGCTTCCCCGCGCTGCACAGCAGCCGATCCCACTGCAGCGCGGAGTCGTCCAGCACGGTCGGCAGCGCGCGCTTCTGGCCCAGGGGCGAGATGCCGCCCAGCACATAGCCGGTGGTGCGCTCGGCCTTTGCCCGGTCGGCCATCGCCGCCTTCGGTGCCCCGAGCGCCGCCGCGGCGGCCTTCAGCGACAACGTGCGCGGCACCGGCAGCACCGCCACCGCGAGCCCGCCGCTCGACAGCTCGATGACCAGCGTCTTGAAGATCTGCTCGGCCACCACGCCGACCTCGTCCGCGAGCGCCTCGACCGCCTCGGTCCCATAGGAATCGCTGCGCGGATCGTGCGGATAGGAATGCACCCGATGCGTCACCTTCGCCTGTGTCAGCGCACGGATCGCCGGAGTAGAAGCACCTGCCATGCCCGTGAAGCCTAGAGCGTGGGCACGGGAACACGGCGGGCCCGTGGCATGTTGCACGCGGTACGCCGAATGTCCGCCAGGTGCCCGGACGGGCGGAACAAGTCCAGTGAACTCGAAGGAGATGCCGGTGACCGTGTTGGTCGAAGAACGCCCGGTACCCGCCGGGTGGTCAGCCTCCGTCGTCTCGAACGACCTCGTGACCCCCGACACCGGATTCCCGGTGCCCACCCCGTTCGCGGTAGATTCGACAGCTACGGCGATCGAAGGGATGGGCGTGACGAGCGACGACAGCGAGCGCGAGGACATCGGTACGCCCGATGACCCCGCGGTCGACGAGGACGGACAACCCGGCGTGGCGCGCAGTACCGCCAGCGACACGGAGTTGGCGCAGCGGTTCGAACGCGATGCGCTCCCGCTGCTGGATCAGCTCTACGGCGCGGCCCTGCGCATGACCCGCAATCCGGCCGATGCCGAGGACCTGGTGCAGGAGACCTTCGCCAAGGCGTATCAGGGCTTCCGGTCCTTCCGCGAGGGCACCAACCTGCGGGCGTGGCTGTACCGGATCCTCACCAACACCTACATCAACTCCTACCGCAAGAAGCAGCGCCAGCCCGCGCAGTACCCGACCGACGAGATCACCGACTGGCAGCTGGCCGCCACCGCCGAACACACCTCCACCGGCCTGCGATCGGCGGAGATGGAGGCGCTCGAGGCGCTGCCCGACGACGACATCAAGGCGGCTCTACAGTCGCTTCCGGAGGAATTCCGGATGGCGGTGTACTACGCCGACGTGGAGGGCTTCCCCTACAAGGAGATTGCCGACATCATGGGGACCCCGATCGGTACGGTGATGTCCCGGTTGCATCGTGGCCGCAAGCAGCTCAAGGGTCTGCTGGCCGACGTGGCACACGAGCGTGGATTCGATCGGAACCGAGCGAGCAGTGCGGGGCGTCAGGAGGTTACGCAGTGAGTGGGGACGATATGGAGCTGGACTGCTCGGCGGTTCTCACCGATGTCTGGCTCATGCTCGACGGTGAATGCGACGACGCCACCCGGGCGCGGCTGCAGCACCACATGGACCACTGTTCGCCGTGCATCGAGGCATACGGCCTGGAGGAGAAGCTGAAGCGCCTGCTCAGCACCAAGTGCGGCGGCGATCGCGCCCCGGATTCCCTGCGCGAGCGGCTCACCCTGGAGATCCGCCGCTCGGTGACGATCACCGAGACCAGGGTCGAATCCGGCGAAGGCTGAGGGGTTCCGGCGAAAAGCGCGCCGGAAATACGAGGTCGACGCAGGGCGGAGCGCCGTCAGTACAGAACCGACGCAGGGCGGAGCGCCGTCGGTATGGACGCAGAGCGGCCCCGGAAAGTGGAGGTTTAGGGGCCCGCAGGTGGTTTTGGGGCGAACCGTGCCGGCCCGGGCGGGGACACGGGTAGGCCCGGTGGCGGGGGTGTTGCGGCAGTGGGCGAGCGTGCATCCCGATCTCGATACCGAACCGATGGCGGTCATCGGGCGCATCAATCGGTGC
>NZ_JARWQD010000286.1 GCF_029869545.1 Nocardia wallacei
GCCGGTCTCTGTGGGGGCGGGGGGCCCCCCCCCCCCCCCCACCACCCCCCCCGGGGGCGTGCTTTATCTTCCCCCCCCCCCCGCCCGGCGCGCGGCGCCCCCCCCCCCACGAGGTGGACGTGCGCGCGGGACACAGGCACACCGCGGGCGGTTCGAGCGACAGCGAGGAGAACGACTGGCAGCTGAACCCCACCGGCCGATCGCCGTCCAGCGCGGTGATCACCGTGACGCCCGTGCAGAACCGGCTCAGCACGGCCTTGAAGGTTGTGTGCGCGACCCCGAGGGCCGGTCCGTCCGCCTGCAGCACCGCGACTCCTTATTTCGACCAGACATATAGCTGGAAGTCATGAGAGCAGGTGGGGGCGTGGATCGGTCAATACGCAGGTCCGGTGACCGGGAACAGATCGGTAGGACGTACGTAGTTCCACCGATTCGCGATCGCCGTGCGACAGGCCACTGTGACTGGTGACACAACAGACGAATCCGAACATGCCTAGTCGAAATACTTCTAGACTGCATATGAACCAACGGAGGAACATATGACCGTCACCGTGCTGCCCGCAGCGGAACGGGGTGGCGCCATCCCGGTCTCGATGATCGAGCGGATGACCCTCATCCTCGACGCGTTCGATGCCGCCACCCCGACGCTGACCCTGCTGGAACTCGTTGAGCGGACCGGACTTCCGCGCTCGACCGTGCACCGCATCCTGGACCAGATGATCCGGCTGCGCTGGCTGGCACACACCTCCGGCGGCTACCGGCTCGGCATGCGCACCCTGGAGCTGGGCGGACTCACCGCCGACCACAACGAGATTCGCGACGCGGTCGGCCCGCTGCTGCACGAGCTGTCCCAGCGCACCGGCATGGTCGGCCACCTCGCGGTGCTCGACGGCCGCGACGTGGTCTACCTGGACAAGGCGGGCGGCCGGTTCGCCGCCGCCCTGCCGACCCGGCTCGGTGGCCGGATGCCCGCGCACGCAACGGCTCTCGGCAAGGCGATGCTGGCCGCGCTGGAGCCCAGCATCGGCGAGGCCGCCTTCCGCTCGCGGCTGCCCCGGCTGACCCCGCGCACCCTCTGCGAGCCCGAGGCCCTGCGCCGCGAGCTGTCCCAGATCCGGCTGCGGCAGGGCGTGGCCGTCGACCGCGAGGAGGCGGTCGCCGGAATCGCCTGTGTCGCAGCGCCGCTGCGGGCCCGCGGCGCCGCTCCGGCCGCGCTGTCGCTGTCGGGCCGGGCCGATGCGATGAGCTTCGACCGGCTGGCCCGCGTGGTCCTGGAGGTGGCGCACGAGGCCGGGCGCACGCTGTTCCCGCGGCGGGCGCGATGGCGCTAGGCCGGTCCCAGGCCAGGCCCGAGCGATATAGTGCGCCGATGACCCCCGGTCCCGACCTGCCGACCACCTCCTGGGCCGTGCTCGGAATGCTGTCGCACGCCGAGGAACTGTCGGGCTACGACCTGAAGAAATGGGCCGACTGGAGCCTGCAGTTCTTCTATTGGAGTCCGTCGTTCAGCCAGATCTACGCCGAGCTCAAACGACTGGAGAAGCACGGCTACGTCACCTCGCGCGCGGTGCTGTCCGAGGACGGGGTGCGCGGCAAGCGAATGTACGCGATCACGACCAGCGGCCGGGATGCGGTGGCGCACTGGGTGAATCATTCGCCGGTCGAGGCGCCGGTCCTCAAGCACAGCGTGATGCTGCGCGCCTGGCTGGGCCATCTCGCCGAACCGGATCGGCTGCGCGAGATCCTCACCGAGCACATCGATTACGCGGAGCGGATGCGCCGCCGAGCCCAGGCCGATGCCGAGGGAGCCGACACCAACCCGGACTGGGCGTATCCGAGCGCGGTGCTGCGGTGGTGCGTCCGGCACTACGAGGCCGAGCGCGAGTTCGCCCGGGACCTGCTGGCGGACCTGGGCAAGCTGGACCGGCGCGGCGGTCCCCGCCGCCGCAAGTCCTAGACGCGGCGGATGCGCGCCAACCAGGCGACCGTGTCGATGATGCCGTCCTCGGACCGCAGGCCGAGATCGTCGACGTCCTCGGCGACCAACCCGGTGACCCGGCCGCGGTAGCTGCTGGGCCGCAGGTCCTCCAATTCCCAGCCGTCACTGAAGGATTCGCGGATCAGCGTATCGCTGATGCGCGGCCCGATGCCCGGTTCGGCGTTCGACAGCGCCAGCACGTGCAGGTACCCGCCCGGCGTGCACAGCGCGTGCAGGCCGCGGACGTAATCGGCGCGCGCCTGCGGATCCTCGCCGAAGACGTGGAACAGCGCGCTGTCGACGATGGTGTCGAAAACGCCGAGCGCCGCGGCACTCTCGGGCTCACGGCCCAGGCGCACGGCGTCGACGACCCGGAATTGCGCTGCGGGAACGCCCTTGTCGGCGGCGTTGCGCCGCGCGTAGGCCACGGCGCTGGGAGACAGGTCGACGCCCAGCACGTCATAGCCGAGCCTGGTGAGCAGGATCGTATGCTCACCCGCGCCACAGCCGGGATCGAGCACCCGGCCGGTGATGCGGCCCTCGCGCTCCAGCGCCACGATCGCCGGTTGTGGTTCCCCGATCACCCACGGCGCCGTGTCGTTGTCGTAGACGGTGTTCCAGAACTCTGCGGTCTGAGTCATGGTCCCACTCAACACCCTGAACCCCACTCGAGGTCAAGGCCGTTGCGAACGGAAATATCTCGGCGTAGGGGTCCCACTGATCGGTACTTCACCTGGTTCTTCCGGTCCCGGCATATTTCTATCAGGTATATAGGAGGTGGTCGGGATGGCCGGTGACCTGAATTCGGTTCCGGAGGCGGTGGCGGCGCTGAGCGCCGGTGGCCCGGTGCTCGTCGTCGACGATGCGGACCGGGAGAACGAGGGCGATCTGGTGCTGGCCGCCGAGCGCGCCACGGCGGACACCGTCGGATTCCTGGTCCGGCACACCAGCGGGGTGCTGTGCGCGCCGATGGCGGGCGCGGACCTGGACCGGCTGCTGCTGCCGCCGATGACGGCGGTCAACGAGGATCCCAGGGGCACCGCGTACACGGTGTCGGTGGATGCCGCGGCGGGGATCTCGACCGGCATCTCCGCGGCCGATCGCGCGCACACGATGCGCCTGCTCGCCGACCCCCGCACCTCCCACGCCGACCTCACCCGCCCCGGGCACGTGTTCCCGCTGCGCGCCCATCCGCGCGGGGTGCTGGGCCGCCCCGGGCACACCGAGGCCACCGTCGACCTGCTGCGGCTGGCCGGGATGCGACCGGCGGGCGTCATCGGCGAGGTGGTCAACGACGACGGTTCGATGGCCCGGCTGCCCGAACTGCTGACCTTGGCGCGCGGGCACCGCATTCCGATCATCTCCATCGCCGATCTCATCACCCACCGAAACCGCCTGGAGCACACCGTCACCCGGCTCGCCGAGACCCGGTTGCCCACGCGCTACGGCGAATTCCGGGCACTCGGCTATCGCGACGACGAGACCGAGCACCTGGCCCTGGTATTCGGCGATCCCGCGGGCTCGGGCGTGCTGGCCCGGCTGCATTCGGAATGCCTGACCGGCGATGCCTTCGGCTCGCTGCGCTGCGACTGCGGCGCGCAACTGGATGCGGCGCTGCGGGCGGTGGCGGCCGCGGGCCGGGGCCTGGTGGTGTACCTGCGCGGGCAGGAGGACCGCGACACAGGTCTGCTGAACAAGTTGCGCGCCTACGCTTTACAGGACGGCGGCGCGGATACCGTCGACGCCGACCTGCGGCTGGGGCTGCCGATCGACGCCCGCCGCTACGGCGCGGGTGCGCGGATCCTCGCCGATCTGGGCGTGCAGTCGGTGCGGCTGCTGAGCAACAATCCCGCCAAGCAGTCGGGGCTCGAGGCATACGGCCTCGCCGTGTGCGAACGAATTCCCTTGCAGACCGAGCCGACCGAGCACAATGTCCACTACCTGCGCACCAAGCGCGACCGCCTGCGCCACCAGTTCACCGATGCCGACCTCGCCGCCGCCCACCGCTAGGGCCGCGCCCCGCTCACGAATCGTGTTCGGCCAGCCAGCGTTTCGCGCGGGTGGGCGAGGCGCGCGAGAGCCACGCGTCCTGCACCACCTCTGTCAGCTCGTCCAGGCCCAGCTCGCCGATCCGGCTGCCCCGCACCAGCACCGACGGGTGGCCGTCGAAGTGCGGCGTGGTGAAGAACGGCGAGTCCGGGTCCTGCACCAGCGCCAGCTTGTCGGACTCCGACGGCACCCAGATCACGATCACGTCGGCGAAGCGCTCCCCCGTGTCCGGGTCGAAGGCGTCCGGACGCGGAGTCCTGAAGAACACGAACGACTTACGCCCGACCTGGTAGACCGGGTTGCCCCGCGGGCCGTACTCGACCGTGACGTGCGGCATGGCCCGGGCCAGGTCGTGCACATCGTCCACCCGTGCGCGCCGTGCCATCGGCGATCCTCAGTCGGCCAGTCCGGCAAGGAGTTTGCGGGTGCGTGCCGCGTCGTCACCCCCGGCGAACACGGCGCCGTAGAACTCGGTGGCGCCCGCCGCGAAGACCTCGCGCACCCGCGCGGCCACCTGCTCCTCGGACCCGATGATCGCCAGATCGGCCGGGCCCTCGGCGCCCTCGCGGTCCATCATCGCGCGGTACGAGGGCAGCGTGCCGTAGGCGCCGAAGACCGACGCGGCCTGCTCCCGGGCATCGTCGACCTTGTCGGTGACCAGCACCGGCAGCGCGCACACCACCCGCGGCGCCGGGCGGCCCGCCTCGGCCGCGGCGGCGGTGATGGTCGGCGCGATGTGCTCGCGGATGGTCGCCGGACCGGTCATCCACAGCACGGTGCCGTCGGTGCGGCGCCCGGCCAGCTTCAGCATCTGGGTCCCCATCGCCGCCACCAGCACCGGCACCCGGCCCTCGTTCGGGACCGACAGGGCCAGGTTGGCACTCAGGGTCTCGCCGGCGTACGACACCGGCTCGCCGTCCAGCAGCGGCAGCAGCGCCGACAGGTATTCCTTCATGTGCCGGGCGGGGCGGTCGAAATCGTAGCCGAACATGTTCTCGATGACGATCTGATGCGACAGGCCGATGCCCAGCGTGAGACGGCCGGGACCGGCGGCCAGCGCGGTGGTGCGCGCCTGCTGGGCCATGGTGCCCGGATGCCGCGGGTAGGTGGGCACGACCGCGGTGCCCAGGTCGATGCCCGGGACCTGGCTGCCCGCGACCGCCAGCGCGGTCAGCGCATCGATACCGAAGATGTGCGAGAGCCAGGCCGAGTCGAAGCCCTCCTCGGCGGCCTGCGCCAGGTCGTCGGTGATCCGGCGCAGCGCGTCGGGTCCGGTCGGTTCGTTGAGCAGGATGCCGATCCGCACTGCGGGCCTCCTAGGGTCGGGTGTCGGTTCGATCATCCAGCCTATGCCCGGTGCCGCGGGAGCACGCCTCCCACCGCCATAGCCGATGTGGTCCGCGCGCGACCCAGGTCACGATAGTGTTACCCACCATGGCGCGGCGTGTCTCCGGAAACCTTCCCGCCGAGGTCACCAGCTTCGTCGGCCGCCGCGACGAACTGGCCACCGCCAAGCGGCTGCTGCCCTCGACGCGGGTGCTGACCCTGCTCGGCCCGGGCGGCGTCGGCAAGACCCGGCTGTCCCGGCAGGTCGGCGAGGCGACGGCGCGCGCCTTCCCCGACGGGGTGTGGCTGGTCGAGCTGGCTGACGTGCACGACCCCGAGCTGGTGACGCTCACCGTCGCCGAGGCGCTGCGGTTGCGCGACGACACCACCGCGCCGCTGCTGCGGCTCACCGAGTTCCTCGCCGACAAGCGGCTGCTGCTGATCCTGGACAACTGCGAACACGTGATCGACGCCTGCGCCGAGCTGGTCGGGCGGATCGTCGGCAGCACGCCGCGGGTCCGGGTGCTCGCGACCAGCCGCGAGGTGCTGGGGATCCCCGGCGAGCAGGTCATGCCGGTGCCGCCGCTGGCGGTCACCGACCCCGACGGCGACGCCCTGCGGCTGCTGGTGGAGCGGGCCGGGGCCGCCAACCCGGGATTCGAGCTCACCCCCGCCAACCGCGCCACCCTCGCCGCCATCTGCCACCGGCTCGACGGCATCCCGCTGGCATTGGAGCTGGCGGCCTTGCGGTTTCGGGTGTTCACCCCCGAGCAGATCCTGGACCGGCTCGACAACACCATGGAGCTGCTCACCGCGGGCCCGCGCACCGCGCCACAGCGGCAGCAGACCATCGAGGGCGCCATCCGGTGGAGCTACGAGCTGTGCACACCGGTGGAACAGCAACTGTGGCAGCAGCTTTCGGTGTTCGCGGGCGGGTTCGACATCGATGCCGCGCAGGCGGTGGGCGCGCTGCCGGGCGGCCCGGCGGCGCTGGTGGATGCCCTCACCGGGCTCGTCGACAAGTCCGTGCTGACGCTGCGCTACGACGGCGCGGCCGCCAGATATTCGATGCTGGAACCGATTCGGCAGTTCGGGCACGACCGGCTGGCCGAGCGCGGCGGCGACCACGCGGTGCGGGCCCGCCACCGCGACCACTTCCGGGAGCTGGCGCTGCGCGGCCAGCGCGCGTACTGGACGGGCGCCGACCTGGACTGGTTCCGGGAGCTGGCGCGCAACCACGCGAATCTCCGTTCGGCGCTGCAGTTCTCACTCGGTAACGCACCGCAGCTGGCGCTGGAGACCGCGACGGTGCTGCGGCCGTTCTGGGAACACTACCGGTTCGTCTCGGAGGGGTACCGCTGGCTCACCGACGCCCTGGCGCGCAACCCCGAACCGACCTGGGAGCGGGCGCGGGCCCTGTCGTCGGCGGCCTCGTTGGCGGCGCTGCTGTCGGACCGGGAACCGGCCGCGCGGCTGGTGGCCGAATGTATCGAGGTGGCAACCGATCTGGGCGCCGAGGACATTCTCGCCGAGGCCCGGCTGGAGCAGGCGCTGATCGCGTTCACCGACGGCGACACGGCCGCCGCGTTGACGCTGTCGGAACAGGCCGACGAGCTGGCCCGCCGGGTCGGACATCAGACCGCCGAGATGGACAGCCTCGCCTTCGGTTTCATGTGCGCGACGCTGCTGGAGGACGAACGTTCCACGGCCATCGCGCAGCGCTTCCTGGCCGCGACCGAACAGCACGGCCCGCATCTGCTGGGTGGGCTCGCGCTGTGGGTGGTCGGCATCGACCACTGGCGGCACGGCGATCAGGGGGCGGCCGCGGAGTACATGAGCCGGGCCGTCGAGATGTTCGCCCGATTCGACCGATGCGTCTGGCTGGCTTCGGCATTCGACGGTCTGGCGTGGTCGGCGGCGGCGCGCGGGGAGATGCAGCGGGCGGCCCGGCTGATGGGTGCGGCGGAGACGCTGCAGCGCAGCACGGTCCGGCTGGCCCACGCCATCACCAGCGCCGTCGGGGAGAAGGTGCGGGCCCAGGTGCGAGATGCGCTGGGCGAGCGGGGTTTCGACGCCGCCTTCGACAGCGGCGCCGCGCTGCCGCTGCCCGCCGCCATCGATTACGCCCTCGGCCGCTAATCCCCGCCCCCCCCACCGGCGGCGGCCGCGCGGCCGGTCGACACGGCGGCCGTGGAGGTCCTCACCCGCCGGGAGAAGGATGTCGCCCGCCTCGTCGCGGCCGGGCACAGCAACAAGCGCATCGCCGCCGACCTGGTGATCTCGGTGCGCACCGCGGAAACCCACGTCGAGCACATCCTCACCAAGCTCGGCTTCACCTCCCGCACCCAGATCGCCGGGTGGGCGCGGGACCACGGGCTGTAGGACTACAGCCCGTGCGCGAGGAAATCGAGGACGGTGCGCTCGAAGGCGTCCTTGCGCTCGACCTGGACCCAGTGGCCGCAGCGGGCGAAGATGCGCAGGTCGGCGTTGGGTAGTTGACGGGCGGGCAGGAGGCTGCCCTCGACCGGGGTCACCCGGTCGTCGCGGCCCCACAGCATCAGGACCTCGTGCCGCAGCGTGCGCAGCCGCGCCCACAGCGGGACCGGGTCGGCCAGGGCCGGGTTGTAGAAGGTCGCGTAGGCGTCGGCGAGGGCCTTGGTCTGTTTCGGATCGGTGGCCGCGGCGATGCGGGTGGCGATCAGCTCGTCGGTGAGCACCGACTGGTCGAACACCATCGTCTTCAGCCAGTCGACGGCGCGCTCGCGGGTCGGGTCGGCGTTGAAGTCCAGCAGCCGCCGAATCCCTTCGGACGGTTCGGGTCCCAGCACGTTCACGCCGACGCCGCCGGGTGCCATCAGCACCAGCCGGTCGGCCCGCTCCGGATGCTCGAGCGCCAGCAGCGCCGCCACCGCGCCGCCCATCGAATTGCCCAGCAGGTGCGCCTTGTCCAGCCCCAGCTCGTCCAGCAGTCCGAGTACGGCATCGACCGCGATGCGTAAATAGTTGCGGTCGTATGTTTCCGGGCGCTCGCTGGCGCCGAAGCCCGGCTGATCCAGGATCAGGCAGCGGTAGTGCCGCGACAGCACCGGCAGATTCGCGCCGAAGTTCGCCCAGCCGGACACCCCCGCGCCGGAGCCGTGCAGCAACACCAGCGGGGCACCCGAACCGGCCTCGTGGTAGCGCAGCTTCACGCCGTCGACACCGACCCATCGGGTCGTGCTCTCGGCGGTCAATTCTCCTGTCTCCGAACCCATCACAGCATCCTGTCCTCGACCTCGAGGCCGAACTCGCCCTTGCCGAACATCGCCAGTGCACGTTCCACATCGTTGATGACGTGCACGCTACCGGCGTGGGCATCGCGCCAATGCCGTTCGATCGCATTGGGTTTGCGGATGGCGTGCCCGCCGGAGTTCTCGAACAGCAGGTCGATCGCGTAGAGCGCGCGCTCGGTTCCGCGCACCTGGTCGCGCCGGCTGCGCAGCCGCAGCTCGAACGGAATCTCCTCCCCCGCTTCGGCATAGCACAGCTGCTCGGACATGTTGCGTTCCATCTGCAGCACGGCCGCGTCGATCTCGGAGGCCGCGCGCGCGACCCGCACGTGCGCGAACGGATCCTCCGCCACCTTCTGCCCGCCGTAGGACAGCCGCACCCGCTCGCGCTGCCGCTCGATATGCGCCTCGTAGGCGCCCTGGGCCGCGCCGATGATCGGCGCGGTGATGGTGTTGGAGAACACGCTGCCGAACGAGATCCGGTACAGCGGTGCGGGATTGGCCTGCTGGCCCGGGCCCCGCAGCGCGGCCTGCTCCGCCGCGCTGTAGGCCCGGTGCGCGGGGAGGAACGCCTTGTCGATGACGACGTCGTTGCTGCCGGTTCCGGCCAGGCCCGACACCTCCCAGTTCTCCTCGATCCGGTAGTCGCCGCGCGGCACCAGGATCGTCAGGTAGTCCATGCCGCCCTGGTCGTTCGGGGTCAGCGCGCCGAGGAACGCCCACTGGGCGTGGTCGCAGCCGGAGGAGAAGCTCCAGCGCCCGCTGACCTCGTAGCCGCCGTCGACGACGGTCAGCTTGCCGGTCGGCGCGTACGACGAGGACACCAGCGTGTCCGTGTCGGTGCCCCAGACGTCCTGCTGCGCCCGCAGCGGGAACAGCGCCAGCTGCCATGGATGGGCGCCCAGTACCGACGCCACCCACGCCGTGGACGGGCAGGCGGTCGCGATCGCGCGGATCACCTCGTAGAAGGCCACCGGCGACGCCTCGTCGCCGCCGAACCGCGCGGGCTGCAGCATCCGGAACACACCGGCGTCGGTGAGCTCCCGGATCGTCTGCTCCGGCACCCGCCGCCGCTCCTCGGCCGTGACGGCCCGCTCCCGAATCACCGGGAGCAGATCCCGCACCCGATCGAGCACCTTGTTCGTCATCGCGGCTGTTCCTCCTGCATCGTCTGCGGCGCAAATACCTTCCCCCGACGCTATGCCGCAGGACCCGATCGCAGCCCCCACCAGTCCCGATGATCGGAATCGGTGATCCCGGCCAAAGCACGCCGGGAATGAACAGGGGAGCACGCCGGGAATGAACGGGGGAGCGCGCCGGGAATGACAAGGGAGCACCCCGGGAATGACGAGAGAGCGCGCCGGGAAACCTGGACGCGGAATCGGAATCGGTGGTGGGCTGGGTCAGCTGCCGTGGATCAGCTCGCGGATGTGGCGGTAGCGGGCGCGGATTTCCGGGCCGGTGTTGTTCGATGGTGTGGGGAATTCGCGGGCGGGGGGTGGTGACCAGGCCGGGGGTTCTGGGGTGGACGCGAGGGTCCAGGCGGCCTGGCGGGCGGCGCCCAGGGCGACGTATTCCTGGGGTTCGGGGACGGCGACGGTGACGTCGAAGATCTGGGCGGCGATCTCGGCGACCAGGGGATTGGCCGCGGCGCCGCCGATGAGCAGGACGCGGCGGGGCTCGATGCCCGCGGCGCGGAGGTGGTCGAGGGCGTCGGCGAGGTTGCACAGCATGCCCTCGATTCCGGCGCGGGCCAGGTGATGCGGGGCCATGTTGTCGAGGGTCAGGCCGTGCAGGGTGCCGGTGGCCTCGGGGAGATTGGGGGTGCGCTCACCGGCCAGGTACGGCAGCAGGGTCAGGCCCGCGGCGCCCGGAACGGACTGCCGGGCAAGCGTTTCCAGCTCGGCCAGGCCGACACCGGCGAGCGCGGCGGTGCGGTCGAGCACCCGGGCGGCGTTCAGCGTGCACACCAGCGGCAGGTAGGCGCCGGTGGCGTCGGCGAAGCCGTTGATCGCGCCGGTGGCGTCGGCGCTCGGGCGCCCGTCGCGGGTGAAGACCGTGCCGCTGGTGCCGAGCGACACCGCGACGTCGCCGTCGCCGAGGCCCAAACCCAGTGCGGCGGCGGCATTGTCGCCGGTACCGGCCGCCACCAGCAGGCCGTCCGGGGTCTGCCCGGCCGCCTCGGACGGCCCCAGCACCCGCGGCAATTCGGGGATGCGATCCCGGAAGGCCAGGGCGACAAGGTCTTTGCGGTACTCCCCGTCCGCGGGCGACCAGTACCCCGTGCCGGAGGCGTCGCCGCGGTCGGTGGTCGGCTCGAGGTCGGGGGTGCCGCCGCGCAGTCGCCAGGTCAGATAGTCGTGCGGCAGCAGCACCCGCGCCACCCGATCCGCGTGCTCCGGTTCGTGATCGGCCAGCCAGCGCAGCTTCGCGACCGTATGCGCGGCCAGCGGCACGATGCCCACGGCCTCGGCCCACACCCGCGGCCCGCCCAGCTCGGCCACCAGGTCGGCGGCGGCCGCCGCCGATCGCGTGTCGTTCCACAGCAATGCCTGCCGCACCGGAACACCGGCGTCGTCCAGCGCGACCAGCCCGTGCTGCTGGCCCGCCACCGCGATCGCCGACACCCCGTCGAGCACCCCGTCGGTGACCGACCGCAGCGCCCGCCACCACGCCTCGGCGGGCACCTCGGTGCCGTCGGGATGCGCAATCCTGCAGTGCCGCACTATCTTTCCGCTGTCCGCATCGCAGACGACGACCTTGCACGATTGGGTCGAGCTGTCGACCCCCGCTACCAACATCAGTGACGCTCCCGAGACGACGGCCGGATCTGTATCTTGCGCCCCGCTCCCGACCGGAATGTCTCCATGGCCTCGGAGAACTCGGTCAGCGGGAAGTGGTGGGTGATCATGGTGTCGGCGTCGATCACGCCCTCGCCCAGCAGGTCGACGGCCCGGCCGAAGCTGTGCAGCACCGCCATCGACCCGACGATGGTGATCTCGTCGTTGTAGATGCGGAACGGGGAGATCGCGGCCCGCGCGTCCCCGGGGGCCACCCCGAACTGCTGGAAGGTACCGCCGCGCCGGACCCGGGCCAGCCCGTCCTCGATCGCGGGAACCGCACCCGTGCAGTCGATCACGACCTCCCAGCCCTGCGGGCGATCGAGCTCGTCGGCGTCCGCGACGGCCGCCTCGGCGCCCAGTGTCCGCGCCACCTCCAGCCGCGCCGTGTTGAGATCCACCACCGACACCGAGGCCGCCCCGGCGGCGACGGCCAGCTGCAGCATCAGCAGGCCCATCGTGCCCGCGCCGTAGACGAGATAGTGCGAGCCCAGCCGCCGCGGCAGCACATCGAAGCCGTGTACCGCGCACGACAGCGGCTCGACCAGTGCCCCGTGCACGGCCGAGACGTGGCCGGGCAGGCGATGGCAGTTGGCCGCGGGCACCTTCACATACTCGGCCATCGCGCCGTCGACGGTATCGCCGATGGCACCCCAGTTCTCGCAGAGATTGCCCCGGCCGATCGCGCAGAAATGACAGTGCCCGCAGAACAGCGACGGATCGACCGCGACCATGTCGCCGACCCGTACCCCGGCGCTGTCCCCGCCGAGCGCCACCACCTCACCGGCGAATTCGTGGCCCGGCACGATCGGATACGGCGTCGGCGGAAATTCCCCGGCGACGATGTGCATATCGGTGCCGCAGATCCCGACCGCGCCGACCCGCACCACCACCTCGCCGGGACCGGGCGCCGGATCCGGCACCGTCGTCACCGCGAACTGCCCGGGCTCGTCGATCACCAACGCACGCATAGCTCCACCTCACGACGATCGGCGGCCGGTGACCGACCGGTGCTGGTACCACAGCGCGGTGGTGGCGATATCGGCCTGCTCGAGCGGCAGATAGCGGCCGTCGTCGCGCCAGCCCAGGGCCTGCACGGTCACCCGCAGGCTGCGGTCGAAGCAGATCGGGTCGCGGACGTGCCAGCGGTAGATGCCGAACTTCTGCCGCGGCCGATAGATCTCGTCGGCGGGCAGGGCCTGCACGAATCCGAGATACGGGGTCGAGTAGGTGCGGTAGCTGCCGCCGAGGTCGAAATTCCAGGCCCCGCCCACGTAGTCCTCGGTGCCGGTGCCGCAGATGGTGGGGAATTCGGTGTCGCCGTCGAGGTAGAACTTCACCTCGCCCTCACCCCACCAGCCCGGTGCGTTGGGCACGATCGCCAGATAGGTGCCGACATAGCGCCCCGGGCCCGGGACATCGCCCAGGATCGTGTGAATCGCGGGGCTGCCCAGGGGGTTCCGGCGATGCCAGCGCGCGTGCAGGTAGCCCGCCGTGCGCGGGACGTCCTGCTCGAGGTAGGTCAGCTGGTAGTACACCGGCACCTGCCGGTCGCTGCCGTTGTGCAGCGTGACGCGGGCGTGGGAGCGAAACGGCATGGGCCAGAAGCTGTTCAGCCCGCCCGCGGGCGCGACCACCACCATCTCCGAGTTCACCAGCGCCAGTTCCTCCCAGGCATTGCAGAAGAACGCGCCCAGCGGCACCTCGATCGCGGGCTCGGACTCGGCGTCCCAGTACATGCGCAGCGTCAATTGCTGCAGCACGCTGCGGTCGGTGGTGAGCCAGAAATGCCGGATGATGCCGGGCCCGGAGATATCGGCGAGCGTGGCCGTCGCCCCCGACGGTAGGTCGATCGAGGGCGAGACCTTCCATCCGATACCCAGGTCACGGGCCGCATCGGCACCCGTACCGGTGGTTGCGCGACCGCCCGCCCCCGGTGCCCCGGTGGGGTTCTCCGGGCTGATGGAGCGGGTACGCGCCTGATCGAGCCGCCATATCTCGTGCACCATCGCGATTTTGACATGCGACCCCACCCGCGCGGTCGCGATTCGCCGAGCCGGGCCGTCGCGGGTTCGACGACCGGCTCCGCGCTCCCGCTGACCGGGACTGGGTCCCGTCCGGCGCGCGGGCAGTGGCGATGGTGTGTGAACGGCGTCACGTTCCATGGGTGCGCGCCCGGAGGAGGAAAGAAGTAGATGCGGGTCCTGATCACCGGAGTCACCGAGCCGAGCGGGCGCGCGGTGGCGCGCATGCTGCTGGCCGCCGGCCACGAGGTGGTCGGCGTCGACGGCCGCCGCCACCGATACGTCGATCCGCGGGTCGAGATGATCGTCGGGAATCCGGCCGATCGGCACACCTGTGCCCGGGCGCTGTCCGGGTGCGACGGTGCGATCCACCTGTCGACCGCTCCGGCCACCGCCGTGGCCACCGCGGCGCGCGAGACCGGGGTCCGGCTGGTGGTCCCGGTGACGGCGGGACACGAGGTGCCCGCCGCGGTCACGGCCGCGGATGCGCTGGTGGTCCGCACCGCCCTGGTCGCCGGGAGGGATCTGCGGCGCGGCAGCTGGCGGCTGCTCGAGACGCTGCTGGGATCGCGTGGGCCGCAGGACTTTCAACTGCTGCACAACGACGACCTCGAACGCTTCCTGGTGCTGGCGGCCGGGACCCAGCGCACGGGTGTGGTCGAATTGGCCGCGCCGGGAACGGTTTCCGGAGACGATGCCCGCCGCATCCTGCGTGCGGCGGGCGTGCGGTACACGCCGTGGGTGCCGCGCCACACGCGGGCGCACCCGCCGGTGCTGGAACCGGTTGCCGCCTACGCGGAGTGGGGCTTCCGTTGCGGCTGGACCGCCCGCGAGGTGGTGGACGACATCGCCCGCGGCCTGCCCGGCAGGCGGCGGCACGGCGACCGGTTCCGCGACCGCGTCGGCGCGATTCCGCTGCCCGCGCATGTGATTCCGGCGCGCGCCACCACCTCCGACGGCCACGCCCTCGAGGTCGCCGCACCGGACGGGCTGGAGGGCGAATTCGACGATCGCGTCGACTCCCGCATCCCGGTGCACACGGCGACCAACACCTCCGAGGCGCTGCCCGGCCCGATGACGCCGCTGACCATCGACCTGCAGGCGGGAGCGATCCGGCTGGGCAACGAGGCGATGGGACGGATGATCGCCCTCGAGGGAATCGCCTTGGAGCACTGGGTGTCCCGCGTGACCTCGGTGCTGGGGCACAGCTTCTACATCAACGCCTCCATCGGCGTGCTGG
>NZ_JARWQD010000287.1 GCF_029869545.1 Nocardia wallacei
CGGGCCCCGACGGGCCCCGCGCCGTCGTCTTTTGCGCCGGCCGGTCCGGGGCGGCCGACGACCCCCCCCGCCGCCGGGCGGCGCCCCGGCCCCCGGGGGCGGCGGGCGAGTGCCAGTCCGTGGTGTTCCGCCACGGCCTGCAGCTGTTCGGCGCCATGGGTTTCACCTGGGAGAACGACCTGCAATTCGCGCTCAAGCGGGCCAAGGCCGGGGAGCTGATGCTCGGCGGCGCGGCCCGGCATCGGGCACTGATCGTCGAGGAGTACCGTGCGGCTCACGTTTGATTCCGACGTCGAGGCGTTCCGCGCCGAATTCGTCGCCTTTCTGACCGAGCACCTGCCGCCCGCCGCCGACACGGCCGAACGCGCGCATTCGAGTTCCGATGTGCCGCAATGGGCCCGGCGCTGGCAGCGTCTGCTGTTCGACAACGGCTGGCTGGTGCCCGGCAATCCGCCGGAGTTCGGCGGCCGCAATGCCTCCGTGCTGCAACAGTATGTGTACCTGGAGGAGCTGTCCAAGCGGCGGATCTACCACAGCTTCAATCCGCAGGGTGTCGGGATCGTCGCCGCCTCGCTGCTGACGTTCGGCACCGAGGAGCAGAAGCGGCGCTGGGCGGTGCCGATCCTGCGGGCCGAGATGACCGCGTCGCTCGGCATGAGCGAGCCCGGCGCGGGTTCGGACCTGGCCTCGCTGCGCACCCGGGCGGTGCGCGACGGGGACGAGTTCGTGGTCGACGGCCAGAAGGTGTGGACCTCCGGCGCACACGACGCGGACGTGCTGCTGACCTTCGTCCGGACCGACCCGGACGCGCCGAAGCATCGCGGTATCAGTGTCCTGCTGATCCCGACCGATCTGCCGGGCGTGACTCGGCGGCCGTTCGCCTCGATCTGCTCCCCGGACGACCGGGACTTCAACGAGGTCTACTTCGAGGGCGTCCGGGTTCCCGCGGAGAATCTGGTCGGCGAGCTGAACAAGGGTTGGTCGGTGGCCAATGGCTCGCTCGGTCACGAGCGCGCGATGCTGTGGGTCAGTTACGCCGAGCGGCTGGACGATCTGCTGCGCGATTTCCGGCCGCGCGACGCGATCGACGGCGATGCCTTCGCGCGCCTGGTGATGGATTCCGAGGCGCTGCGCCTGCTGGGGTCGGCGGCGCTGGCGCGGGAGGCGCGCGGCGAACAGGATGTTCCCGCCCTGTCGATCCTCAAGGTGCTGGGCTCCGAGGCCGTCCAGTCGGCCTCGGAGGCGGCCTTGAATTCCGTTGGCCCGGAGGCATTCCCGCATCCCGCGCAGAGTTCCGAACCGAGCCCGTGGAATCTGGAGTGCTTCGCTGCCGGATGGTTCGAGCGCTATGTCCGCAGCTTCGCGGGCACCATCGCGGGCGGCACCTCGGAGATCCAGCGCACCATCATCGCCGAGCGGGTGCTCGGCCTGCCGCGGGATGGGGTGCGGTCGTGACGGTTTCGCTGCTGCTCGATATGGCGCTGTCCGGCGGGCCGGATCGGCCCGCGGTCGTCTGCGGTGAAACCCGCTGGACCACAGCGGAATTGCATGCGCTCGCCCGGGGCGGCGCCGGTGTGATCGCGAAGTCCGGCGCCCGCAGCGTGGCCTATGTCGGTACCGGCGGGCACATGCTGCCGCTGCTGATCTTCGCATCGGCCGGTGCCGGTGTTCCGGTGACACCGCTGAACTATCGGCTCAGCGCGCAGGCCCTGCGCGACCTGATCGACCGGCTCGATGATCCGCTGCTGGTGTGCGACAACGACTATCACGACATCGTGTCCGGATTCGGCGATCGCGTGGTGCGGTCGTCGGAGTTCGTCGCCGCGGCGCAGACGGCCGATCCGATGTCGGTGGACGCGGCCCCCGACCACCCGGCGGTCGTCCTGTTCACCTCCGGAACGACCTCCGCGCCGAAGGCCGTCGAGCTGTCGCACCAGAACCTGTTGAGCTACATCACCGGAACGGTCGACTTCGACTCCGCCGCGCCCACCGACGCCGCGCTGATCTGTGTGCCGCCCTATCACATCGCGGGTGTGGGTGCGGCGCTGTCGAATCTGTACGCCGGGCGCCGCATGGTCTATCTGCCCGTCTTCGACGCCGCGCGGTGGGTCGCGCTGATCGGCAGCGAATCCGTGACGACGGCGACGGTGGTCCCGACCATGCTCGACCGCATCGTGACGGAGCTGGAGCGCACCGGTGCGACCCTGCCCACGCTGCGCAATCTCGCCTACGGCGGCTCCAAGGTCGCACTTCCGTTGCTGCGCAAGGCAATAGACCTGCTGCCCGAGGTGGGATTCGTCAACGCCTACGGGCTGACCGAGACCAGTTCGACGATCGCGGTGCTGGGCCCCGAGGAGCACCGGGCCGCGCGCGCGGCGACCGATCCGGTGCTGGCACGGCGGCTCGGCTCGGTCGGTCGGCCGGTCCCAGGCATCGAGCTGCAGATCCGGGACGAGGACGGCCGCGTGCTCCCGGCGGGTGCGACGGGCGAGCTCTACGTCCGCGGCCCGCAGGTCTCCGGCCGCTACGCCGGGATCGGCTCGGTGCTCGACGCCGAGGGCTGGTTCCCGACCCGCGATGTCGCGATGCTCGACGCCGACGGCTATCTGTTCCTCGGCGGCCGCTCCGACGACACCATCATCCGCGGCGGCGAGAACATCGCCCCGGCCGAGATCGAGGACGTGCTGGTGGAACATCCGGCGGTGCGGGAGGTCGCGGTGATCGGCGTGGCCGACGACCGGTGGGGGCAGATCATCGTGGCGGTGGTGGTGCCCGCGGACGGCACGGAACCGGGCGCGCAGGAGCTGCGCGATTACGTCCGCGCGGCACTGCGCGGCTCGCGCACGCCGGACCGGGTCGTGCTCCGGGATTCCCTGCCCGCCACCCCGACCGGAAAGATCTTGCGGCGCAACCTCGTCGAGGAATACGGCCGCGCGGTGGATGCGGCGCCGGGAAAGTAGCCGACGCCGGGAAGGGATGGGTAAATGGTCAACAATGGAACTCGGCTGCGCAGCCAGGTGTGCGACACCGAAGTGATCGTGGTGCGGGCGGCCGACAGCCTGGACGATCTGCGCGCGGGCGGTGTGGCGATGATTCCGATCGGGGACGAGCCCGCCGCGGGCGCGCAGCTGGACGCGAACCTCGCCGACGGCAACCAGCTGGGCAAGCGCTATGTCGACGACTCCGGCGCGGAAATCCTGGTCACCAAGGCCGGATCCGGCACGTTGAGTATCGGCGGCACCCCGCTGGCATTGAAGGAAGCCAAGCCCCTGCCCGCCAGCGATTGACGAGAGAAGGAGGGCACCGGGTCGTCGGACTCCGGTGCCCTCCTTTCTCGCACGGCCTGCCCCTACTCGATGCGTGCCCGCTCCGGCCGTTCCGTCACCGGCGCGGCGAGTTCCTGCTTGTCGCAGATCCGCTGCAGCTTCTCCAGGGTCTCCCCGAGCCCGGGGCCCAGCCGCGGGCCCGGCGTGAACGTGGCGGGCAGCTTGCGCATGCCCTGGATGACGCCGATGGTCTCGTAGTGCACGGTGCCCTCGGGGTCGCAGCGGTAGTCGGGCATCCGGTCGAGCACGGCGGTGAGCATCGACTTGAACACGGTGCGCGCCACATTCGACCCGATGCACCGATGCACCCCGAGCCCGAAACTGAAGTGCCGGTTGCCCCTTCGGTCGAGGACGACCTCGTGCGGATCGGGGAAGACCTGCGGGTCCCGGTTCGCCATCGCCCACGACAACCACAGGCGCTCACCCTCTTTGAAGCGGGTGTTCTCGATCTCGACATCGGCGGAGATGGTGCGGCCGTCGCCCGGGGCCGGGGTGAAGTAGCGCAGGAACTCCTCGGTCGCCGAGTCGAGCAGGTGCTCGCGTTCGTTGCTGAGTAACTCGCGCTGATCCGGATGCTCCGACAGCCATTCCAGCGAGTGCGCGGTGAGCGCGGTGGTGGTGTCGAAGCCGCCGCCGATGATCAGGCCCAGCATGCCGAGGATCTCGAGATCCGGTGCGGGCTCGCCGTCGATCCGCAACTTGATCAGGCCGTCCACCAGGCCGGGCCGCGGGTTGGCCTTGATCTCGATCAGATTGTTCAGCAGGTCCAGGCCCATGGCGCGATGCATCTCCGCGACCCGCGGCGCCTCCGGCGAATTCTCCGGGGTGTACACGACCGCGTGCACCGGCTCGCTGTACATCGACCACCGCTGCAACGGGATTCCGAGCATGGCGAGGGTGAGCACGGCCGGGACGATATTGGCCAGATCGTCGACGAAGTCGATATGCCCGCTCTCGATCTTCTCGTCGAGAGCGGCGCGGACGATCTCGTCCACGACCGGCTCCCAGCGCTTGACCGCGGCGGGGGACAGGTAGGGGTTGAGGGCCTGCCGGTAGATCCGGTGCTCGGGGTCGTCCATCTCGAGGATGCCGCCCCGGACGGTCTGGGTGCGCTGGGCCGTGGGAATCGAAATGCCTTGGTAGCCTTTGCGTTCGCCGTGCAGGTCGTGGTCGTTGGACACGTGCGGGCAGCGTGCGAGCTCGAAGACCGCGCTGCTGCCGGCGGCGACCCAGTGCCCGCCGTAGGTATCGCTCCAGGCGACCGGGCACTCGGCCTGCATCTCCTGGGTGATCTCCACGAACCGATGACGGTATTCGGGGGTGTGCCGGTCGAAGTGGTACCGGTTCTTCTTACGGTCCCGGTCGGCGAGTGTCTCGTCGATGCTCACGATGTTCTTCCTCCGCTGCTCACGGAATTCGGGAGATCAGATGTGGTAGTCGTAGGACTTGAGATAGCCGCCGCCGTCGACGCGCAGCTGCATGCCGGTGACGTACCGGGACTCGTCGGCGGCCAGGTACACCACCGCGTTGCTGATGTCCTCGGGCTCGACGTAGGGAATGCGCATGGCCTGCTGCACGCCGAAGACAGGCTCGGCATCCGCGCGCGTCGGATGTTCGAGGTCGGGGCGGAACGAGCGGTACATCGGCTCGCTCTGCAGCATCGGGGTGTTGCAGTTGGTGGGGTGCACGACATTGGCGCGGATGCCGCGCGGCGACAGCTGGCGGGCCAGCTCGTACACGTAGGCCGTCAGCGCCCGCTTGGAGTGCACGTAGGCCATGCCGCCCGGATCCTTACCCGGCTGGTCGACCTTCGAGATGTCGATCAGGGAGGCGGTGGAGCCCGTGGCGATGATGGAGGCGCCCTCACCGAGATGCTCCAGCGATACCTGGATGGCGTTGATGGTGCCGATCAGGTTGGTGTTGATGACATCGACCCACGCCTGCAGCTGCGGTTCGCCCTTCATACCGGCGATACCCGCCTGTGCGACAACGATATCGAGCCGCCCGAGCTCGCGAACACCCTCCTCGAGTGCCGCCCGCAGCTGCTCGGCGCTGCGCACGTCGGCCTTGGCGGTGACCGCGCGCCGCCCGGTCTTGGCGACCAGGTCGGCGGTCTCCTCGAGATCCTCGGGCCGCGCCAGCGGGTATCCGATGGTGGCGATGTCCTCGCACAGATCGATCGCGATGATGTCGGCGCCCTCCTCGGCGAGCCGAACCGCATGACTGCGCCCCTGCCCCCGCGCGGCCCCGGTAATGAACGCGACCTTGCCCTCGACACGTCCCACAGCTGACCTTCCGTTCTCTCAGGCCCGTCCACCTGCAAGAATTACCCTTGCAGTGAATGAGAATGTTACTCTCAAGTGATATGCGTCGCAAGGCTTTCAGGGTGCGATCTGTCGTCGATATAGAGGCTCGTCTATGCCTGGATGGATGTTCTACCAGGAATATTCGTTGTGCATCCGGTGAGGCGATGGCGATCGGCAAGCGAGAATGTCATTTCCAGGTGCGTTGAATCCCGGGACCTCAGTCCCAGAGGGTGGCGCAGGGGAGGGGCGGCAGATCCGGGTGGACATGGTCGTCCACGGTGATGGCGATGCCCGCGTTCGCGCCCAGCTCCGCGACGATGTCGGCGATCTGCTCGGCGCTCGCCTGATAGTCCAGGGCGAAGGCGTTGGTTTCGATGCGGATGTGCCGGATGCGCCGGGGCTCGGCGGAATTCGGCCCGCGGGGGTCGCGGACCGACGTGAGGTCGGTGGTGAACGGCATCGTTGCTGCTCCGGGGCCCGCCCTCAGCAGGGCGGGTGGGCCGACCGCCTGCGTCGGAACAGCGCGAACAGTAGTCCGGCGAGTACCAGGGCGGCGAGGCCGGCGTAGCGCGTGGCGTTGTCGGCCCCGGCGGCCGCGAGCAGATCGATCGGCTCGGCCGGTCTCCGCGACGGTGCCGCCTGGGCGGTGGTCGCGGCCGGTGCCGAGTGTTCTTCGGCGCCGGGAAATGCGGACACCGATTCACCGGATCGCGTTGTGGCACCGGTGATCTCATCGGCCAGATTGGTCGCGAACTGGCCGATCAGGGTTCCGGCGACATCGGCCAGCGCACCGCGCCCGAACTGCGCGGGCTTCCCGGTGATCGACAGGTCCGTGTCCACCGAAACCTCTGTCGCGCCACCGGATTCGACGAGCGTGCAGGTGATGGTCGCCTTCGCCGTGCCGTTGCCGCGGGTCTCCCGCCCACGGCCCTCGAGCACCGCGATCCCGGCGCGCTCGTCCTGGGAGACGACCTTGATGACGCCGCTGTAGCTCAGGCCGACCGGGCCGAGCTTGACCTTGATCTTGCCGTGGTAGTCGTCGCCGTCGCGCGAGGTGATGGTGGCGCCCGGGACACACGGCGCGATGCGCTCCAGGTCGAGCAGCACCGGCCACGCCTGCGCGGCGGGGACGGGAATGGTGAACGTGTTGTCGAGCTTCATGGGAATCCTTCGTGCTCACGCCTGCTGCGTGGTGGGCTCGGGGGTGTCGGCCGATTGCGCTTCGAGGGACTCCGCGGCGGCGCGCACCGCCCGCACGATGCCCTGGTAGCCGGTGCAGCGACAGAGGTTGCCCGACAGCGCCTCCCGGATCTCGGCATCCGTGGGGTTCGGATGCTCGCGCAGGTACGCGGTGACCGACACGATGAAACCCGGTGTGCAGAAACCGCATTGCAGCCCGTGCTCGTCGCGGAACGCGGCCTGCACGGGCGACAGTTCGCCGTCGTCTCCCGCGATGCCCTCGACGGTGGTCAGCTCGGCGCCGTCGGCCTGCACGGCGAAGGTCAGGCAGGAGCGAACGGCCGCACCGTCGAGCAGGACCGTGCACGCACCGCACACGCCGTGCTCGCAGCCGAGATGCGTACCCGTCAGGCCGCAGCGCTCGCGCAGATAGTCGGCCAGGGTCAGCCGCGGCGGCACGCGGTCGCGCCGCGTGGCGCCGTTGATCCGGACCTCGATGTCGACGTCAGTCATTGCTCGCCTCCTGTACGGCGCGCCGCCATGCGCGCCTCACCATGGCCGCACCGACCCGGCGCCGGTAGTCGGCGGATCCGTGCACGTCCGCCGGGATCGCGTCGAGCCCGGCCGTCGCGGTAGATCCGATCTCCTCGGCCGCGATCTCCGCGGCGGGACGGCCGGTCGCCAGGGCCTCGGCCGCGCGCGCCCGCACCGGGGTGGGTGCCAGCCCGAAAAGTCCTATCGCACAGCGGTCCACGCGCGAATCGGCATCCAGCCGGACCGCTACGGTCGCACCCGCCAGCGCGAAATCGCCACTGCGGCGGGCGAATTCCTCGACCGCGAACCCGCACCGGCCGTGCCACGCCGGAAAGGCCACCGCGGTGACCATTTCGTCGTCGGCCAGTGTGGTGGTCCACATGCCGGTGAAGAACGACGCGGCCGGGATGGTGCGCGGCCCGCGCGGTGACAGGGTCTCGATATCGGCGTCGAGGGTCAGCGCGACGGCCGGATACTCGCCCGCGGCGTCGGCGTGCGCGATGGCGCCCCCGATCGTGCCCCGGTTGCGGATCTGGAAGTGTCCGATGAACGGTGTCGCCCGCGACAGCAGCGGCACCGTCCGGTGCACCTGTTCGGACGCCCCGACCGCCGCGTGCGTGGTGGCCGCGCCGATCCGGACGCCATCGTCCTGGGCGTGGATGCCGCGCAGCTCGGCCACGCGGCGCAGGTCCACCAGGTGCTCGAACACCGCGAGCCGCAGCGCCAGCATCGGCACCAGACTCTGCCCGCCCGCGAGAATCTTTGCCTCGTCACCGAATTCGGCCAGCAGCCCGACCGCCTCCGCGGTGGTGGCCGGTGCGTGATAGTCGAAGACCGCCGGTTTCATCGGTTGTCCTTCCCGGCGGCGCGCGCCCGGTCGATCATGTCCACGATCCGCGACGGGGACAGCGGCAGCTCGGAAATCTCGACCCCGAACGGCGCGAGCGCGTCCGCGACGGCGTTGAGCACGGCCGGGGTGGAGCCGATGGCACCGCTCTCGCCGACACCCTTGAAACTGCCCGGGCCGGGACTCGGCGTCTCGACGTGCCCGACCTCGATGACCGGCACCTCCGACGCGGTCGGCAGCAGGTAGTCCAGGAAGGTCGTCGCGACCGGATTGCCGCTGTCGTCGTAGGCCAGATGCTCGTAGAGCGCGCCGCCGATGCCCTGCACCGTCCCGCCGTAGATCTGCCCCTCCACCACGCTCGGGTTGATCATCGGGCCGCAGTCCTCGCTGACGATGTAGCGCAGCAGCGTCACCGCACCGGTCTCGACATCGACCTCGCAGGTGCACACGTGCGTCGCGTTGGCCCAGATGGCGATCTGCGGGGTCTTGTAGCGGCCGCTGGATTCCAGCCCCGGCGGCATCCCGGGCGGCAGGCTGTCGGCTTGGAAGTAGGCGATATCGGCGATCTCCGCCAGCGTGAGTGCGCTGTCGGGCGCGCCGCGCACGCTCGCCCGGCTGCCGGAGACCTCGATCTCGTCGGGGGTGGTGTTCAGCCGATGGGCGGCGATCGCGCGGATCCTGTCCCGCAGCACCGAGGCGGTCTGCTCGATCGCGCCCGCCGTCATCGACCCCGACCGGCTGCCGCCGGTGCCGCCGCCGAACGGCGTGATCGCCGTGTCGCCCTGGATGGTTCGCACGTCGGACAGGGCCGCGCCGAGCGCGTCGGCGGTCAGTTGCACGACGGTCGTCTCGAGGCTGTTGCCCGCCGATCCACCGGCGACATAGACGTTGACCTTGCCGGACGGTTCGATCCGGATGGTGGCGCCCTCGGTGGCGAGGAACGGGCTGGCGCCGGTGGTCGGCTCGAGGTAGGTGCAGGTGCCGACGCCGAGGTAGCGGCCCCGGGCGCGGGCGAGGCGCTGGTCCTCGCGGAACGCCTCGTAGTCCAGCATCTCGACGGCCTGCTCCAGCGTCTCCAGCGGCGAGACATTGTCGTGCGGCATGCCGTTCGCGTTCGCGCGCGGAAATTCGTCGCGGCGCAGCATGTTTCGGCGCCGCAGCTCGATCGGATCCACGCCCATCCGCCGCGCCGCCCGGTCGAGCAGGACCTCGCGCGCGACGGACTCGAACTGCCACGGCCCCCGATAGGCGACCCGTCCGACGGTATTGGAGTACACGAACTTCGCGGTGAAGGAGGCGTCGGTGATCCGATACGGTCCCGGGAACAGCATCCCGACCGGGATGCCGCCGACGATCGGCGAGGGCGTCGGATAGGCGCCGGCGTTCTGTACGTGCGCGATGGATGCGGCGAGGATGGCGCCGTCGGCGTCGAATGCCATGGCGACATCGGCCTTTTCGTGCCGGGACATGCCGGAAGCCATGAGGTTTTCCTGGCGGTCCTCGATCCATTTCACGGCGTGGCCGAGCTTGCGCGCGGCCAGCAGGACGCACATGTCCTCGCGCAGCGGTAGCTGTTTGAGCCCGAATCCGCCGCCGGTGTCGCGGGCGATGACACGCACCTGATGCTCGTCGATGCCGAGCAGCCGGGCGCAGAAGGCGCGTACCTCGTGCGGCGACTGGGTGGAACTCCACACCGTCATCTCCGCGGCCGGTGCCGACCATTCCGCGACGATGCCGCGGGTCTCCATCGGCACCGGCAGGTATGCCTGCTGAAAGATGCTCTGGCGCACTACATGTGCGGCCGAGTCGAAGATCGGCTGCAGATCCGCCGCGGGGCGGCCGCCCATCTCGCCCGCGGAATTGCCCGCGAATCCGGCGTGCACCAGGTTCGGTGACGTATCCGCGGTGGTGTAGTCGACCACGGGCTCGAGCGGTTCGTAGTCGACGATCACCTGTTCGACGGCGTCTTCGGCGACGTACCGGTCGGTGGCGATCACCAGGGCCACCGGATCTCCGACGAACCGGGCCTCCTCCTCGGCCAGCGGCGGCCGCGGGACCGGCGGCATGCCCGCCATATCCAGGTCGTAGGAGATCTGGTGCGCACCGGGATTGAGGTCCGCCGCGGTGTAGACCGCCAGCACGCCGTCGAGTTCCAGCGCGCCCGCGACGTCGATCTCGCCGATCCGCGCGCGTGCCAGCGGGCTGCGGACGAAGCAGGCGTGCGCCATGCCGGGCCGGGTCACATCGTCGATGAAGGTGCCCGCGCCGGTCACCAGGCGCGCGTCCTCGAGGCGGGGGACCCGGGTGCCGACGACGTGTGCGGTGGCGGCTTCGGTCCCGGTCATCGGAGTCATTCGGCTGATCCTTCGTTCATTCGACACCGGCCAGCGTGCCGACGATACGTATGTCGAATGTGAGTATGACGTTAGAATGAATAGAGAATAGCATTCTCACCCAATGTGCAGGCAAGTCGCCGACTGCCGGGAGGTCACCATGCGGGAACTGGGCGCACACCTGCTGCGATGGCATGCGGCGAACACCACCTACGCGCTCGCCACGGTGGTGGCCGTGAGCGGCAGCGCGCCCCGCCCGGCGGGCGCCACGATGGCGGTGGACGAGTTCGGGAATGCGCGGGGGAGCCTGTCGGGGGGATGCGTGGAGGGCGCGGTGTACGAGCTGTGCCGGGAGGTGCTCGGCACCGCCCGGCCGGTGCGCCGGAGGTTCGGCTACAGCGCCGACGATGCCTTCGCCGTCGGCCTGACCTGCGGGGGTGAGCTGGAGGTCTTCGTGCACCGGATCACCGCCCAGCACCACCCGGCGATCGAGGCCGCGCTCGATCCCGGCGGCCCGCTGGCCCTGGTGCGCGATCTGGATTCGGGGGCATTGGTGGCGGTGGGGCCTGGCATTGCCGCGGGGAGCCGGGTCGATCCCGCCGTGGTGCGCCGGGCCCGGGCGATGCTCGAGGCCGGGATGACGGGGGTGTGCGTCGTCGGCTGTGCGGATCGCGAGCGCACCGTGTTCGTCGAGTCGTTCGTGCCGCCGCCGCGCATGATCGTCTTCGGCGCAACGGATTTCGCCACGGCGCTGTGCCGGGTGGGCCGAATGCTCGGCTACCGCGTCACCGTGTGCGAGCCGCGTCCCGCCTTCGCCGACCCCGCCCGGATTCCTGAGGCGGACGAGGTGGTGCGCGAGTGGCCGGACCGGTACCTGCGCCACACCCCGGTCGACGCGCGCACCGTGATCTGCGTCCTGACTCACGACCCGAAATTCGACATCCCGGTCCTCGCCGAGGCGCTGCGGCTGCCGGTGGCCTATGTGGGCGCGCTGGGCTCGCGCCGCTCCGACCGCGACCGCCGCCGAGGGTTGCGCGCCGCCGGTCTCTCCGATCACGAACTGCGGCACCTGCATTCGCCGATCGGCCTGGAACTGGGCGGGCAGACCCCGGAGGAGACCGCGGTGTCGATCGCGGCGGAGATCGTGGCCATCCGGCGCGGCGGTTCGTCCCGGCCGCTGTCCGCCACCGACCGCCCCATCCATCCGGGAAGTGAACTGCCCGTCGCGGAATCGTCGGCCTGACGCCGAATGCCGCTGTGCCGCTTCAGTCCAGGAACAAATCCGGGGTGGGATGCTCGCCGCCGCCGTAGGGGGTGAGGTCGTCGATACCGGCGTAGAGGGACAGGGCGTCGGCGTCGAGGAAGCAGTTGCCGGTGACGCGGGCGGCGGGTTGGGTGAGGATGGCGAGGGCGGCGTCGGCCATGATCTCGGGGCTGCGGGCCGCGGCGAGCTGGCGCTCGGCATCGGGGAGATTGGCGACCGCCGACGTGGCGATGAATGTTTGCGGCCACAGGCAGTTGAAAGCTATTCCGGCGGCGGCGAATTCGGCAGCCCAGCCCAGCGAGAGCAGTGTCATTCCGTACTTGGACAGGGTGTAGGCGGGATGCGCGCCGAGCCAGCGCGGATTCAGGTTCACCGGCGGCGCGATGGTCAGCACGTGCGGGTTGGCGGCGTCGCGCAGCTGCGGCAGGCACGCCTGGGTCAGCAGGAAGGTGCCGCGAATGTTGATGTCCTGTATCAGATCGAACTTCTTGGCCGACAGCCGCTCGGTGGGTTCGGTGGCGATCGCGCTGGCATTGTTCACGCACAGGTCGATGCCGCCGAACCGCTCCATCGCCGTATCCACCACGCGCCGCACGTCGGCCTCCTCGCGGACGTCGCCGACCACGGCGGCCGCCCGGCCGCCCGCGGCCTCGATCTCGGCGGCCGCGGTGTGCACGGTGCCCGGCAGCCGCGGATGTGGTTCGGCGGTCTTGGCGAGCAGGACCACGTTGGCGCCCCGCCGGGCGGCGGCGACGGCGATCGCGAGCCCGATGCCGCGGCTCGCGCCGGATACCACCATCGTGCGATCGGTCAGTGATTGCAGGTCGGACATGGCACTCCTCGGTCCGGAACTCGCCTGTGACCAGGCGTTCGCAGTTATGATATTGGCATTCTCCATTTTCGGAAGTAGCATATTCGATGATGAACAATAAGGTGCACACCTCCTCCGGGATCCCGCTGGAGCCGGTCTACGGGCCGGAGGACCGGCGCGGTGATCCGCCCCCGCCGGGCGCCTATCCCTTCACCCGCGGCAACTTCGCCACCGGCTACCGGGGGCGGCTGTGGACGTTCCGGCAGTACTCCGGATTCGGCACCGCCGAGGAGTCCAATCAGCGCTACCGCTATCTGCTCGAGCAGGGCGGTACCGGGCTGTCGGTCGCCCTCGACCTGCCGACCCAATGTGGTTACGACTCCGACGATCCCGAGGTGGGCGAGGAGGTGGGCCGCGTCGGCGTCGCCGTGGACACGCTCGCCGACGCCGAGGTGCTGTTCGACGGCATCCCGCTCGACGAGATCAGCACCAGCTTCACCATCAACGGCACCGCGGCCATCCTGCTGGCGTTCTACGTGGCGGCCGCCGAGAAGAAGGGCGTGCCGCGGGGCAAGCTCACCGGCACGATTCAGAACGACATCCTCAAGGAATACGCCTCGCGCGGTACCTGGATCTGGCCACCGGGGCCGTCGCTGCGGCTGATCGCCGACACCATCGAGTTCTGCGCGGCCGAGGTGCCGCGGTTCAACGCGATCTCGGTGGCGGGGGCGCACTTTCGCGACGCCGGGGCGAATGCCGTGCAGGAGATGGCCTTCACGCTCGCCGACGGAGTCACCTACTGCGACACCGTGATCGCGCGCGGGCGGATGACCGTCGACCAGTTCGCGCCGCAGATCTCCTTCTTCTTCTACACCCACGGCGACTTCTTCGAGGAGATCGCGAAATACCGTGCGGGACGGCGACGGTGGGCCACCATCGTGCGCGAGCGCTACGGCGCGACGACCGACAAGGCATCGATGTTCCGGTTCGGCTGCGTGGCGGGCGGCGCGTCACTGTACGCCCCGCAGGCGCAGAACAATCTGGTCCGGGTGGCCTACGAGTCGATGGCCGCGGTGCTCGGCGGCGTGCAGTCGATGTTCACCGCCGCCTGGGACGAGCCGTTCGCGCTGCCCAGCGAGGAGTCGGCGACGTTGGCGCTGCGGACCCAGCAGATCCTCGCCTACGAGACCGGGGTGACGCGGGTGGCCGATCCGCTCGGCGGCTCCTACTTCATCGAGGCCCTCACCGACGCCACCGAGGACCGGATCGTCGAGATCATGGGCGATCTGGAGCGGCACGGCGGCATGGTCCGCTGCATCGAGGACGGCTATCTCCAGGGTTTGATCGCGGACGAGGCGTACCGGCTGCACCAGGCGGTGGAGTCGGGCGAGCAGCCCGTGGTCGGGGTGAACCGGTTCGTCTCCGACGAGCCCGCACCCGATATCGGCACCTACGAACTGGACGCGGACGGCCGCGAACGGCAGCTGAAGCGGCTGGCCCGGGTGAAGGGCGAACGCGATTCCGCGGCCGTGCGCGACGCCCTCACCGCGCTGTCGTTCGCCGCGGAGGGAGACGCGAACCTGATGCACCACTTGATCGACTGCGCCAACGCCTACTGCACGGTCGGCGAGATCACGGCCGCGCTGAAATCGGTGTGGGGCGAGTTCCAGCAGCCGGTGGTGTTCTGATGGCCGCGCCGGCGCCCGTCCGGGTCCTCGTCGCCAAGCCCGGTCTCGACGGGCACGACCGGGGCGCGAAGATCGTCGCCCGGACGCTGCGCGACGCCGGATTCGAGGTGGTGTACACCGGAATTCGGCAGCGGGTCGAGGATATCGTCTCGATCGCCGTGCAGGAGGACGTGGCGGTGGTGGGCCTGAGCATCCTCTCGGGGGCGCACATCGCGCTGACCACGCGCGTGGTGGACGCGCTGCGGGCCGCCTCGGCGAGCGATATCGCGGTGGTCGTGGGCGGCACCATCCCGCACGCCGATGTGCCGAAACTACTGGAAGCCGGTGCGGCGGCGGTCTTTCCGACGAGCACCCCGCTGGACACGCTCGTCGCGGAGATCCGGAAGCTGACCGGGCAGGAGGAACAGTGCGCATCGGAGTGATGATCGGGCCGGAGAAGGGGGACTCCGCGCGCAAGCTGGACCGGATGCTGCGCGATATCGAGTGGGCCGAGTCGGCGGGCCTGGACACGGCGTGGATTCCGCAGGTGCCCAACGACTTCGACGCGCTGATCACGATCGCGGCGATGGGCCTGCGCACCTCGCGGATCGAATTGGGTACGGCGGTGGTGCCGCTGCAGGCGCAGCATCCCATCGCCCTCGCGCGCCAGGCGCTTTCGGCGCAGGCGGCGGCCGCGGGACGGCTGGCGCTGGGAGTCGGGCCGTCGCATCACTGGATCGTCCGCGACATGCTCGGCCTGCCCTACGACCGCCCCGCCGCCTACACCCGCGACTACCTCGACGTGCTGAACACCGCGCTGCGCGGTCCGGGACCCGTCGACGTGGAGAATGCGACCTTCGCCGTGCACAATCCGCTCGAGCTGGGGCCGGTCGCTCCGGTGCCGGTGCTGGTCGCCGCGCTGGGGCCGGTCATGCTGCGGATAGCGGGGGAGCGGGCCGACGGGACCGTGCTGTGGATGGCGGACGAGCGCGCGATCGCCGAACACATCGCGCCGAAGATCACCAAGTCGGCCGCCGACGCGGGCCGCCCGGCGCCGCGCATAGTGGCGGGCCTCCCCGTATGCCTGTGCGCGCGAAGCGAAATCGACGCGGCCAGGGCGCGGGCCAACCGGATCCTCGGCGAGGCCGAGGTCTCGCCCAACTATCAGCGCCTGCTGGAACAGGGCGACGCCCGCGACATCGGCGACCTCTGCATCGCGGGCGACGAGGAGACCATCGCCGCAGGCATGCGGCGCTACGCCGCCGCGGGCGCCACCGACCTCTCGATACGCCTGCTCCCGATCGGCGAAACTCGCGACGAACTCGTCGCCTCCAAACGCCGCACCCGAGACACCATCGCCCACCTGGCCACCGAATTGCGTTGAACAGCATGCCCCCGCTCGTCTCCCCGACGCACCCCGCTGTTCGTCTCCCGGCGCGCTCCGCTCTTTGTTTCCCGGTGCGCTCCGCTCTTTGTGTCCCGGTGCGCTCCATTCTTTGTTTCCCCGTGCGCTCCGCTGTTCGTTTCCCGGTGCGCTCCGCTCTTTGCTTCCCGGTGCGTTCCGCTTCTTGTTTCCCGGTGCGTTCCGCTTCTTGTTTCCCGGCGCGCTTTTGGCCGGGATCAACGCCCGGACGTCGTCGTCACACCGAGGAGCCACCGTGAGATCGGACGAACCCGTAGCGGCCGGGGATCGGCAGGGGCGCAACGAATCCGGGCCGCTGGCCGGGATTCGGGTGCTGGAGGTCGGGACCATGCTGGCCGGGCCGTACGCCACCATGATGCTGGCCGATCTCGGGGCCGAGGTCACCAAGCTGGAACCGGCGGGAGGCGATATCTCGCGGCAGGTGAGCGACAGCTACTTCGCCAGCCTCAATCGCGGAAAGCGCAGTGTCCGTATCGATCTGGGTAGTGAGCCCGGGCGCGCCCGGCTCGGCGAGCTGGTCGCGGAGTCGCATGCGCTGCTGGTGAATCTGAAGCCCTCGGCGATCCGGCGGCTCGGACTCACCTACGACGCGCTGCGGCGATACAACGAGCGGATCGTCTGCGTGGCGATCACCGGCTACGGCCTGCACGGCGGCGACGACCCGGCCTTCGATTACGTGATCCAGGCCGCCGCCGGAATCGCCGCTCTCACCGGGGATCCCGAGGGACCGCCGACCCTGCCGGGCTACTCGTCGGCGGACAATTCGACCGGGCTGACCGCGGCGCTGGGCCTGCTGGCCCAGATCGTCTCCGGCCGCGGCGGGCAGCTCGACGTCTCGCTCTACGAGGTCATGCTCTCCCAGCTCAACTACCACGCCGCCGCCTACCTCAACGACGGTAAGCGGCCGCAGCGCCGCCCGTTCGGCGCGCATTCGTATTACGTCCCCGCACAGCTGTTTCCGACCGCCGAAGGCTACCTGGCGCTGTTCATCACCCACGACGGCTTCTGGAAGAGTTTCGCCGCCGAGGCCGGTATCGCGGGATTCGAGCTGATGGCCGACCGGGTCGCGCACCGCGCGGAGGTGCTGTCGGCGGTCACCGCCGCCCTGGCCGCCGATACCGCGCCCGGCTGGGAAGCCCGGCTGCGCCCCCTCGGAATCCCGGCGGCGGCGGTCCGCGAACTCCCGGAGGCATTGGAATCCAGTCCGGACACCGTGGTGGGCGCGGGGGAGTATCGCTTGGTAGGCAACCCGATCCGGATCGCCGGATACCGTCCCCGGTACGGACCACCGCCCCGGCTGGGTGAGCACAACGGCCGAGACATGCTCGGCTGAGCCCGGCCCGGCAGCTCAGTCGTAGTCGACGCTGATGGTCTCCGTGTCCGGGACCGCCTGGCAGGTGAGGACGTAGCCGTCGGCCAGTTCGTCGTCGGTCAGGGCGTCGTTGTGCCGCAGGGACGCACTGCCTTTGGTCACCCGGGCGATGCAGGTGGCGCAGTTGCCCTGCTCGCAGGAGAACGGTGGTGACAGCCCCGCCCGGCGGGCGCTTTCCAGCAGGGTCTCGCCCTGCTTACGCGGCACCGTCTTCTTCTTGCGGTTCAGCGTGATCGTGACGGTGCCCGCCCCGGCTGGGTCGGACGTCGTTGCCGCAGAGTCGGATACGGTGGTGGTTCCGGATGGTTGCGTGGTGCTCACCGCCGGTGCGGGTGCGCCGAAGCGTTCGCTGAACACCAGGCCGGGACCGGGGAGTGCCAGCTCCACCATTTCCATGAAAGGCTCGGGGCCGCAGATGTAGTGGTCGGCGTGGCCGTCGTCGCCGACGAAGGCGCGGATGGCGGCGGCGTCGAGGAAGCCCCGGTCCGCGTCGAGATGCCGGACCACCTCCAGCCGGTCCGGATAGGTCCGCGCCAGCTCGGCCAGCACCGTACCGAAGATCACCGCATCGGCGTCCCGGTCGGCGCAGAGCAGCCGGATCCGCCGCTGGGTGGAGGCGAGCGCGCACTTGGTGAGCGACAGGATGGGCGTGATGCCGCTGCCGCCGCTGAAGCCGAGCAGCGGGACGTCGGTCTCGCGCAGGCAGAATCGACCGGCCGCCGCGCGGGACATCTGCAGCTCGTCGCCCTCGGCCAGATTGTCCAGCATCCAGTTCGACACCTTGCCGCCCGGAACGCGCTTCACCGTCGTCATCAGCTCGTCGTCGGTCTCCGGCGCGCTGGACATCGAGTAGGAGCGGAACAGCGCGGTACCGTCCACCGGCACCCGGAACGTGCAGAACTGCCCCGCCCGGTAGGCGATCGGCCCGTCGTGCGGTGCGAGCACGAACGTGCGGGCATCGACGCTCTCCTTCACGATCCGGGTCACCGTCGCCCGCTGGAAAAACGAGGATCTCGCCATGAACCGCGGCCTCCTGGTAGGTAGATTCTATTATGATGAGAATTATATTCTCATCCACGAGAGGATCTCTCAACATGTTCTCCACCACCGGATCGCCGAGCCCCCGAGGAGTGCCATGGATGTGCGCCTGAGCAGCGAACAGCGGCAGCTGCGCGATGCCGCGGCCAAACTGGCCGATGATCTGGGCCCCGGATCGGTCGCGGACCTGGACGACGAGGTGCGCCGGACCCGGCTCGAGCGCGCGGTGCACACCGCGGGCTGGCGCACGCTGCGCACCGACGGCGCGTCCGGTGTCGAGGTCGCGATCGTGGCCGAGGAATTCGGCCGCGGGCTGGTCGATGTCGCGTTCCTCGGCCCGGTGCTGGCCGACGGCCTGCGCACCCGCCCCGCCGACGAGCGCGGTTGGACGATCGGGGTCGGCGACCGCGCCGTCGACGCCCGGGGCAGCAGCCGGGCACTGCTCGTCGACGGTGCGCGAATTCTGACCGCCGCCCTCGGATGGGTGGTGCCCGGCGTCGACCTGACCCGGCAGACCGCCGCGCTGACGGGCGAGTTCGAGCAGGCCGGGGAGCTGTCCGCGGACGAGTCGGGGCGCTGGCACGCGCTGGCCCTCACCGCGACGACCGCCGACCTGCTCGGCACCGCCCGCGGCGCCCAGGATCTGGCCGTCGACTACGCCAAAGTCCGTGCGCAGTACGGCAAGACGATCGGCTCCTACCAGGCGGTCGCGCATCTGCTGGCCGAGAACCAGGCACTGATCGAGGGCGCGATCAGCGTCCTGCGCCACGCGGCGTGGGCGGTCGACGAACTCGCCCCCGAGGCGGCGCTGCGGGCCGCGCGCATCGCCAAGGTCTACACCGCGCGGATGGCCCGCACCGTCTGCGAGGGGTCGATTCAGGTGCACGGCGGTATCGGCAACACCTGGGACTGTCTCGCCCATGTGTATCTGCGCCGGGCGCTGGCCTCGACCGAACTGTTCCCCGTCGCACTGAAGGAGATCGATCGTGGACTTTCGTGATTCCCCGCAGGAGGCCGAATTCCGTGCCCGCCTGCGTGATTGGCTGACCGAGACGGCGGATGGGTTCCCGACCTCCGGTGACGAGTACTGGGCGCGCCAGGGCGAGTGGCATCGGGCGCTCTACGCGGCGGGGTTCTTCGGTTCGTCCTGGCCCAGGGAATTCGGCGGCCACGAACTGCCGCCGGTCTACGACGTGATCGTGGACGAGGAACTCGCTCTCGCCGGTGCACCGCCCCGGCCCAGCCTGGGCTATCTCGTGCAGGGCCTGGGGCGGCACGGCAGCAAGGAACTGCAGCGGCGTTTCCTGCCGGGCATGATCAACGGCACCGAACGCTGGTGCCAGGGGTTCAGCGAACCGGGCGCCGGATCCGATCTGGCGTCGCTGACGACCACGGCGACCCGCGACGGCGATCACTACGTCGTGCACGGCCACAAGATCTGGACCAGCTACTCCGACGTCGCGGACTGGTGCCTGCTGCTGGCCCGCACCGATCCGGAAGTGCCTCGGCACAAGGGCATTTCGGCGTTCATCATCGCGATGAAACAGCCGGGTGTCGAGCAGCGGCCACTGAAAATGATCAGCGGCGTCACGCGCGAGTTCGGCCAGGTGCACTTCGACGGGGCGACGGTGCCCGCCGATCAGATGGTCGGCGCGCCCGGCGACGGCTGGAAACTGGCCATGACCGTGGTCGGGCACGAGCGCGAGCCCTCGACGCTCGGTTACGCCGCGCGCTACGGAAAATTGGTGCGGCAGTTGGCTTCCCGGCTCGACGGCGACCCGCCGGACGAGCTGGCCTGGGCGGCCGTGCAGACGGAGATGCTGCGGTTGCATGTGCGGCGCCGCCTGTCCGAACAGCTGGACGGCGTCGTGCACGGCCCGGACGGCTCGCTGGACAAACTGCTCATGACCTGGGTGGACCAGTCGGTCGGGCATGCGGCGCTGGCCGTCGCCGGTACCGGCGACCATGAACTGCTCGGCAGCTATTTCTACAGCCGCGCCCAGAGCGTGATGGGCGGGACCTCGCAGATCCAGAAGAACATCATCGCCGCACGCATTCTCGGACTAGGAGTGTGACCATGTACGACCTGCCCCAGGAAATTCTCGTCGAGGCCGACGGCCCGCTCCGGATCATCACGTTGAACCGGCCCGACGCCCTCAATGCCGTCAACGACGACCTGCACACCGGCCTGGCTCGGCTGTGGCCGCGCCTGAGCGACGACCGGGACGCCCGCGTCGCGGTGCTCACCGGTGCGGGGACGGCGTTCTCGGCGGGCGGCGATTTCGCCTATCTCGCCGAGCTGGGACGCGATGCGGCGTTGCGGGCCAAGACGATCGCGCACGGCCGGGACATCGTGCTCGGCATGGCGCGGTGCCGGGTGCCGGTGGTGGCGGCGGTCAACGGTCCGGCGGTCGGCCTGGGCTGCAGCCTGGTCGCGCTCAGCGATATCGCCTATCTCGCCGAGACCGCCTACCTCAAGGACCCGCACGTTCAGGTGGGTCTGGTGGCGGCCGACGGCGGGCCGCTGACCTGGCCGCTGCACACCAGCCTGCTGCTGGCCAAGGAGTACGCGCTCACCGGCGCGAAGATCAGCGCGCAACGGGCGCGGGAGATGGGGCTGGCCAACCATGTGGTCGCCGATCCGGTGAGCGAGGCGCTGGCGTGCGCCAAGCGCATGCTCGAACTGCCCCGCCAGGCGGTGGAGAGCACCAAGCGCCTGCTGAACCTGCATCTCGAGCGCGCGGTGCTGGCGACCCTGGACTACGCGACGACCGCCGAGGACCTGTCGTTCCAGACCGAGGATTTCCGCGCCGTGATCACCAGGCTCACCGCGGGCCGGTGACGCGCGGCCGGTGTCGCGGGGCGCCCCGCCGTGCCCCGCGTTCACCTCTCACCTGGGCGGAAAGCGCAGAGCGCCGTCGAGGCGGATGACTTCCCCGTTGAGGTAATCGTTTTCGATGATGGCGGTGGCCAGCTGGGCGTACTCCGCGGAGCGGCCCATGCGCTTGGGGAAGGGCACCTGCGGGGCCCAGTACTGTTCCAGCTTGTCGGCGGCCTGGCCGTAGGCGGGGGTGTTGACGGTGCCGGGTGCGATCGTCACCACGCGGATGCCCAGCGGCGACAGGTCGCGGGCGGCCACCAGGGTCATGCCGACCACGCCGCCCTTGGCCGCGGCGTAGGGGAGCTGACCGACCTGGCCCTCGAACGCCGCGATCGAGGCGGTGTTGACGATGACGCCGCGAGCGCCCTCGTCCTGCGGTTCGGTCTTGGCGATCGCGGCCGCCGACAGGCGCAGGACGTTGAACACGGCGGTCAGATAGAACTCGATCGTGGTGCGGAAGCCGTCGAGGGGCAGCGGGGCGCCGTCCTTGCCGACCAGCCGCCCGCCGGTCGCGGGTCCGCCGTGCGTGTCGACCGAAATCCGCAGCGGGCCCAGCGATTCCGCCACCGCGATCGCCTCCCGCACCGAGTCCTCGTCGGTGGCGTCGGTGTGCTGGTAGCGGATGCCGAGCTCGGCCTCGAGCTGTTTGCCCTTGTCGTCGGCGACGTCGGCGACCACCACCCGGGCCCCGGCGGCGTGCAGGCGGCGCACGGTGGCCTCGCCGAGCCCGCCGGTCCCGCCGACGACGAGTGCTGAGGTTCCACTGATCTGCATGTGATATCCAATCTTGCAACTATGACTCTCCTATTGAGAAAATAACATTCTCACCGTTCGAATTGGAGGCCATCGAATGCCCGAAGCCGTGATCGTGTCCGCGGTGCGGACCCCCATCGGTACCGCCCGGAAGGGAACGCTGCGCGACACCAATGCCTTCGACCTGGCCGACCATGTCGTGGGTGCGGCCGCCGAGGGCCTGGACGCCACGCACATCGACGATGTGGTGCTGGGGGAGGGCCGCTACGGCGGCGGGGTGGTGGCGCGGCACGCGGCCGTCACCGCGGGCCTGACCGGCGTCGCGGGCGCGGCGCTGAACCGGCACTGCGCGGCGGGAATGTCCGCGGTGCAGACGGCCGCCGCCGGAATCCGTGCCGGTATGGACGAACTCGTCATCGCGGGCGGGGTGAATTCCGATTCCACCGCGCCCAGGGCGCGGTTCAAGGTGGGTGAGGACGAATGGATCGACCCCTGGGTCTCGCCGAGCCACCCGGATCGCCCCGACGCTCCCGCCATGGACATGTCCATCACCGTCGGCTGGAATGCCGCTGTGCGCGCGGGCCTTTCGCGCGCGGAGCTGGACGCGTGGGCGCTGCGTTCGCACCGCAACGCGATCGCGGCCATCGATGAGGGCCGGTTCAAGGAGGAGATCGTGCCGATCGAGACCCCGCACGGGTTGTTCGATACCGACGAGCATCCCCGCCGCGACACCAACCTGGAGAAGCTGGCCCGGCTGAAGGTGCTGCACCCGGAGATCGAGGGGTTCTCCATCACCGCGGGGAACGCGTGCGGCGCCAACGACGGCGCCGCCGCGCTCGCGGTCGCGAGCGAACGGCTGGGTCTGCCCGCGCTCGCCCACATCCGGTCCTGGGCCTCGGTGGGGGTGGATCCGGCGGAGACCGGGATGGCGCCCATCGAGGCGATCACGAAGGCGGTTGCGCGCGCGGGCATCTCGCTGTCGGCCGTCCGGCTGATCGAGATCAACGAGGCGTTCGCCTCGGTGCCCATCGCCGCCATCCGAGCCCTCGACCTCGATCCGGACATCGTCAACGTGAACGGCAGCGGCTGCTCCCTCGGCCACCCGGTGGCCGCGACCGGCGCACGCATGATCGTCACCCTCGTGCACGAATTGCGCCGCCGCGGAGGAGGTTTCGGCATCGCGGCGATGTGCGCGGGCGGAGGCATGGGCTCGGCGACCGTCATCGAGGTCCCGGCTGCGTGAGCGCCGCGGCGAGTGTCGACGAACTCCTCGACCTGGCGCGGGCGGGGTCGGTTCGGGCGGTGGGGCGGTTGCTGAGCCTGGTCGAGGGGGAGCGGCGGGGGGAGGTGCTGGCTGCCGTCGATCCGGCGCCCGTCCGGGTGATCGGGGTGACCGGCCCGCCGGGGGCGGGGAAGTCGACCACCATCACGGCGCTGGTCCGGGTGTATCGGGAGCGGGGGCTGCGGGTGGCCGTGCTGGCGGTCGATCCGTCGTCGCCGTACAGCGGGGGTGCGCTACTGGGCGATCGAATCCGGATGGCCCAGCACATCGATGACCCCGGCGTACTGATCCGCTCGCTGGCGACCCGGGGGCACCTGGGCGGGCTGTCGGCCGCGGTGCCCGCCGCGATCGGCCTGCTCGCGGCGCTCGGATTCGGCGTGGTGCTGCTGGAGACCGTGGGCGTCGGGCAGTCCGAGATCGAGATCGCCGCCGTCGCCGATCCCACCCTGGTGATCCTCAATCCCGGTGCGGGAGACGCGGTTCAGGCCGCGAAGGCCGGGCTGCTCGAGGTGGCCGACCTGCTGGTGGTGAACAAGGCCGATCGGGAGGGCGCGGAGCAGACCGTGCGTGACCTGCGCGCCGAATCCGGCGTGCCGATTCTCACGCTGATCGCCTCCCGCGGCGAGGGGATCACCGAACTGATCGACGCGATCGAGGCCCATCACCGTGCCGACACCCCGGCCCGGCGGACGGCCCGGGCCCGGGCGCAGATTCTCTCGCTGGCTCAGACCCGGTTACGCACGCACGCCGAGTTGGACCGGCTGGCAACCGCCGTCGCCGAGGGCGAGTGCGACGCCTACCGCGCCGCCGCGGCGCTGGTGCCCCCGGAACGCTGAGCGCGACTCCCCTGCTCGGGGATGCGGACCATGGCCTCCTGGGCGTACGAGGCCACCAGGGTGCCGTCTTCGGTGAGGACGTCGCCGCGGCCGAAGGCGCGGGCGTGCGCCAGCAGGGGGCTGTGCTGGCGCAGGAGCAGCCAGTCGTCGGTGCGGAAGGGGCGGTGGAACCAGAGGGTGTGGGAGGTGACCGCCGAGACGAACGCGGTGCCGTTGCCGGTCTGCGCATAGCCCTCGAGCGGCAGCAGCGCCGTGCCGATCAGCGTGAGATCGGTGGCATAGGCGAGCAGGGCGGGCGCCAGGTCCGGTGCGACGTCCGGTGTGCGCATCCAGAACTCGAATTCCGGTGGTGCGGAACCGAGGTCGTCCAGGTCCACGGTGGCGCGGGTCTCCCACGGCAGCAGGTTCCACTGCACCTTGTGCTCGGCGGACAACAGGGCGGGCACGGGGTCGACGGTCTGCCGGTGCGGCCCGTGCTCCTCGGCGTGCAGCGACACCGACGCGGTCGCCACCACACCGCCGGACTGTTCGGCCACCACCGACACGGTGGCGAACGAGCGCCCGGCGTGGTGGCGGTGCACCCGGTACCGGATCGGTTCGTCCGTGCGTCCCTCGCGCACGAAGACCACGTGCACGGACTTGATCGCCTTGTCGGACACCGCCGTACCCGCCGCGCGCACGACCTGGCCCAGCACCTGGCCGCCGAAGACCCGGTGATAGGGCAGCGACAGGTTCCGGCCCTCGACCGCGGTGTCGGAGCCGCCGGGGGACAGGGTCAGGCAGGTGACAAGGTCATTCCAGAGTTCGGACATGCCTCGAGTGTAACTATGTTCTCGGTTTAGAGAATATAATTCTCGGTCAGGAGGCCGCGAACCCGTGCGCGCAGAACTCCCAGGTCTCGGCGGCGGTGATGGGGTGTGCGGACTCCTCGCCCGCGGCCCCGGCGGACTGCGCGATGAACATGACGGTCTGCATGAGCATGGCCGCCGACCGGCGCGAGTTGATCTCCGGACGCAGCTCCCCGGTCTCCTTGGCCAGGTCCATCAGCTCGGTGAACAGGGTCAGCAGCGGCACGTGGGCGATCTTGACGTGCCGGGGATGCGACATCAGCAGCTGCGGTGCGAAATCGGTGAACAGCGGGCGCCGGGCCGCCGGATCCGGCCGGCACAGCTCGAACAGCAACTCGACGGCCACCCGCAGCTTGTCCAGCGGACCGTGCTGTCCGTCGGCGGTGGCGCGCAGCTGATCGGCGGTGCGGCTCAGGGCATCCTCGAACAGCGCCAGCAGCAGCTCGTGCTTGCCGTCGAACTGCATGTAGAAGCTGCGCAGCGACTGCCGCGAGCGGTCCACGACCTCCTGCACGGTGAAGTCCGTGGTGCCCTTTTCGGTGATGATCGCCTGGGCGGCGTCGAGGAACCGCTGCACGCGCTGCTCGGCGCGCAGCTTCGCGGTTCGCAGCGAGCGTTCGACGGCGCGCTGCTTCCAGGCGGGCTTCTCGCTCGACGTGGTCACCGGTGCCTCGGTCCTCGGTCATATGGAGAGAACATGAATGCACTGTACCGGAGAATGATAGTTACATTATTCGAACTTGGGGTTCCAATCTCGATCTGGGAGATTTAGCCTTACGTTGATGAGAATGATATTCTCGCAGGCGCACCGGGGGCGCAGGTGTCCGGTTCGGAGCTGAGGAGTCGACGTGTACATCCGCTACGAGGTTGCCGATCGGATCGCGACCATCACCCTGGATCGGCCCGAGGCGGCCAACGCGCAGAACCGGGAACTGCTGGACGAACTCGATGCCGCGTGGGTCCGGGCGGGGGACGACGAGCAGGTGTCGGTCATCGTGCTGCGCGCGGAGGGGAAGCACTTCTCGGCCGGGCACGACCTGCGGTCCGGTGGCGGTCAGCAGGTGGACAAGATCACCCTGGAGCTGATCTACGGCAGCGAGGCGCGCCGCTACCTGGAGTACTCGCTGCGCTGGCGCAACATTCCCAAACCGTCCATCGCGGCGGTGCAGGGCCGGTGCATCGCGGGCGGCCTGCTGCTGTGCTGGCCGTGTGACCTCATCGTCGCCGCCGACGACGCGAAGTTCTCCGATCCGGTGGTGCTGATGGGCATCGGCGGGGTCGAATATCACGGGCACACATGGGAACTCGGGCCGCGCAAGGCGAAGGAGATCCTGTTCACCGGGCGGTCGGTGTCGGCCGAGGAGGCTCGGCAGGTCGGCATGGTGAATCAGGTGGTGCCGCGCGCCGACCTCGACGCGCAGACCCGGGCGCTCGCCGAGCGGATCGCCACGATGCCCCCGTTCGGGTTGCGACAGGCCAAGCGCGCGGTCAACCAGACGCTGGATGTGCAGGGCTTCTACGCCGCGATCCAGTCGGTGTTCGACGTCCATCAGACCGGTCACGGCAACGCGCTCAGCGTGAGCGGCTATCCGATCCTGGCGCAGCTGGACGAGATGAAGTCGGAGTCGAAGGCCTGACGCGGATCGCGCGCGGTGCCAGCACAGTTCTCACACCGAAACGAGGAAGTTTCATGCGCAACTCCATCCTGAGCCGGATCGCTGTCTGTTGCGGTTCGGCGATTGTCGCCGTCGGCGTGGTCGCCGGATGCGGATCCGATGACGAATCCCCCAGCCCCGCATCGACATCCGCATCCGCGGCCGCCGGAACCGCTGCCGCCCAGGCGGATCCGGCGACCACCAAGGCGGTCACCGAGGTGTACACGGCATTCTTCAATGGCGCTACGCCGCCGCAGCAGAAGGCCGCGGTGGTGCAGAACGGTGAGGTCTTCCGCCCGATCCTCGAGGCGCAGGCGGCCAATCCGCAGGCGCAGGGCACGTCGGTGACCGTCGCCGCCGTCGAGCCGACCGACCCCGACCATGCCGACGTCACCTACACGCTGTCGGTCGGCGGCACCCCGATGCTGCCGGACCAGACCGGCCAGGCCGTCCGGGAGAACGGCCAGTGGAAGGTCGCCACCTCCACGTTCTGTGCCCTGCTGGCCATCCAGGGCGGCACCTCCCCGGCCTGCTGACGGCCGCTCGGCGAGTCACCGAATCTCGGTGTAGCGCACGATGAGTGACTCCGGCCCGCGTAGGTTGACGTGTGGCCGGTACGGCGGTGGGTCCTGTACCCCGATCGGGTCCGTGACTCGTTCGGCGAAGCGCCGGAACGCAATACGCCCCTCCAGGCGGGCCAATGGTGCGCCGAGGCAGAAGTGCGGCCCGCCGCCGAAGGCGAGGTGGCGGGAGTCCCGGCGGTGGGGATCGAACAGGTCCGGTGCGGTGAACGCCGACGGGTCGCGCTGGGCGGCGGCCAGTAGAAGGTTGACCATGGCACCCTCGGGGACGGTATGGCCGCACAATGCGGTGTCCTGCTTCAGGATTCGTGCGGTCAACTGCACCGGTGGGTCGTAGCGCAGGGTCTCCTCCACCACCGCGGGGGCCAGTTCGGGATGCTCGCGCAGTTCGGTGAGCAGCCGGGGCGTGCGCAGCAGCGCGAGAATGCCGTTGGCGATGAGATTCACCGTGGTTTCGTGCCCGGCGACGAGCAGCAGCACCACCGTGGAGACCAATTCGTCGTGGCTGAGCGCGTCCGCGTCGTGCTGCGCGGCCGACAGTTCGGAGATGAGGTCGTCGCCGGGGCTGCGGCGCCGGGTCGCGATCAGGTCGCGGATGTAGCGGTGCATGTCGGTGAGTGCGCACAGCCAGTCCGGCGGACCGTCGGATCGCGCCGGCTCCGTGTCGAATCCGTCGATGAGCCGGATGAGACGTTCCGACCAGCCGCGGAACAGGGGCTCGTCGTCGACCGGGACACCGAGCATGCGGCAGATCATCGTGATCGGCAGCGGGCGGGCCAGGTCCGCCACCACGTCCATGGTCGTCGCGCCGCGCCCGGCCACGGCGTCGAGCAGGTCATCGGTGAGTTCGGCGATATCGGCCTCGAGCCGCCGTACACGCTGCGCGGTGAAGGATGCGGAGACCAGTCGGCGCAGGCGCGTGTGGTCCGGCGGATCCAGGGACAGGAACCAGGGCCGCAGGACCGAGGGTGGTGCGTCCGGCGGCAGCATCTGTTCGATCCATGCCCGGTCCGCGGTCCCGCGCTCGGCGCTCAGCCGCGGATCACGCAGCAGCGCCTCGCAATCGGAGAATCCGGGGACGATGAAGGCGGACAGTGGCTCCAGCCAGGTCGGCCCGGCCCGGTGGATGCGGGCGTAGAGGGGGTAGGGGTCGTGCCGGTTCGCCGGGTCGAGCAGTTCGCCCAGGGCGTCGGCCACGGCATCGGTGCTGCTGATTTCCATGCGCCGAGCATTGCCGTTGAACCGAACTTCAAGTCAAGCTCCGCATGGTCTCGAGATGGCGCTGGATCAGCTCCTGAAAGACCGGGCACTCCGCGAAGGATGGTCTGGGACATTCCAATCCGTGCCGGATGATCTCCTTGGCCTGCTGGGCGGACGCGATCTGCTCGTCGAGTTCGGCCAGCTTCGGTTCGGCCAGTTCTCGCCATTCCGGGCGGGGCGTTCCGGTGCCGATATCCATCAGGCGGGCCGTCTCGGCGAGGGTGAACCCAGCCCGCTTCGCCAGGTCGATCAGTGCCAGGCGGGACAGGATGTCGGGCGCGTAGATCCGCTTTCCGGCGCTGCGGGCCAGGGGCTGGATCAGCCCTTCCCGCTCGTAGAAGCGCAGGGTGGAGGTCGGCAGGTTCGTGGCCGCCGCGACCTCGCTGATCGTCAGGTGCTGCTGGCGAGCGGACATGACACGAGAGTACGGGGCCGCCTCGTCGATCCGGGGTGCTAGAGCTGGGCCAGGCGCGGGGCCGTGCGGTTCGTTCGGATGTAGGCACCGGCCTCGCGGATCAGTTCCCTTGTGCTGCCGAGTAATCCGTCGAGTACGAGCGTGCGGCGGACGTGGCGGTGCAGGTCGTGTTCGGCGGTGAAGCCGATACCGCCCAGCACCTGCTGGCAGTGCCGCGCGGCGGTGAGCGCCCCGTGGCCCGCGGCGGCCTTGGCGAGGAGGGCTCCGAGTTCGCCGTCGGCGGTCCGCAGTGCCGCTTCGGCGCCCTCCAGCGCGACCAGGGTTTCGGCCAGGCGGTGGCGAACCGCCTGGAACGAGGCCAGGGCACGGCCGAACTGCTTGCGCTCCAAGGCATGTCGGCGAGCCAGCGCCAGCATGGCGTGCCCGGTGCCGAGCAGCCACCAGCCGAGCGCCCGGCGTCCGGCGGCCAGCGCGGCGTCCGGGAGTTCGGTCCCGGACGCGACCGTCCGCAACGGCAGCTCCTCGTCCACCGCCGCACCGGAGCCACCCTCGCGATCCCAAACCACCCAGGCCCCTCCGGCGAACGGGAGCGGAACCGGGCCCGGCTGCGAGTGATGTACCGACCGCCGGACGTCGTCGGGAACCGGGCCCGGCTGCGCATCACTCCCGACCACATCGACGAGAACCGCAGCGTGGGAACCGGTCTCGCCGAGCAATCGGAACACCAGCGGCACCGCGACATCGGGCACCTCGGCCAGCAGCTCCGGCCAGCCCAGCTCGATCAGTGCCGCGTCCAGTTCCGGCCCGGCGGCCGCGGACATCGCCTTGCGCAGCGCCCCGGCCAACAGCTCCACCTCCGCCCCATCCAGCTCGGCCACGGTCACTCCTTTCCGAGGTCCAGGAGGCGGCGGGCGATGATGTTGCGCTGGATCTCGGCGGTGCCGCCGTAGATCGTGGCCGCCCGGGAGTAGAGGTACTCGGTGCGCCAGTGCGGATCGGTGAATTCGACTGCGCCGGGGAGCAAGTCGCGCGCGGTGTCGAACAGTTGCTGCTCGGCCGTGGCCAGCAGCACCTTGTCGATCGAGGTCTCCGCGCCGAGCCGGGCGCCGTCGGCCAGCCGCTGCTGGGTCGCGCGGGAGCGGCAGCGGACGGTGTGCAGCGCCAGGTAGGCGGCGCCGAGGGCGGCATCGTCGGTGATCGCGGTCTGCTCGAGCACCTGGTCCAGCCGGGTGAACAGGTACGCGATCCGGTGCCAGAAGCAGGTGGAGCGCTCGTAGGGCAGCAGATCCATCGCCACCCGCCAGCCGTCGCCCGGAGTGCCGAGCATGCGGTCGCCCGGCACCGCCACATCGTCGAAGAACACCTCGGCGAACTCGTCCACGCCGTGCATGGTGCGCAAGGGCCGCACCGTGATTCCCGGTGTGTCCATATCGACGAAGAAGGCGGTGATGCCGTCGTGCCCGGCTCCCGTCCGGGTGAGCAGCACGCAACGCGCCGCGTACTGGGCGAGGCTCGTCCACACCTTCTGCCCGCTGACGATCCAGTCGTCGCCGCGCGGAATCGCCTTGGTGCTCAGCGACGCCAGGTCGCTGCCCGAACCGGGCTCGGAGAATCCCTGGCACCACTGCTCGCGCCCGGACAGCAGCAGCGGCACCGTCGCGGACGCCAATTCCGGTCGCGCATAGGAGATCATCGTCGGCGCGAGGACCTCGATCATCGAGTAGATGCCGGGTTCGGCCAGATCGCGCGAGGCCACCTCCTCACCGAGCACGGCGCGCAGCGCCGCGGGGCCGCCGAGCCCGTTCACCTCGGCGGGCCAGCCGTAGCGCATCCAGTCCGCGTCGTACAGTGCGCGCCGCACCCGCGACAGCTGCGCGACCTGCCCGTCCAGCGACTGGTCCAGGCCGGGCGTCAGGTCGTTGGCATCCAGCCAGGCGCGCAGGCCCGACCGGAACCGGCCGACCTGCTCGTCCACCGGCGGCACCGGTCACACCACCGGCTCGCGGACCAGATCGAGGTAGGCCGCACCGGAATCCGGGACGCGCGGCTGCTTCCACACCTCGACCGGGAACGACACCATCACCAGCGACTGCAGCAGGTGGAACAGGTTGCGTACCTCGTCGGGCAGGTCGTTCCAGTCGTACTTGTCGCAGTAGTCCAGCGCCGCCTGCAGCCGGGGGAACACCGTGTCGTAGAGCTGCTGCATCTGTGCCATCGAGGACTCGAGCCGCTTGCGGTAGCGCTCCGGCTCGGTGGGCAGGATCCAGTCCGAGAACGGCTCGAAATCGGCGAATTCGGCTGGGAGCCGCGGTGTTTCGGTCTCAGCGTCCGTTGCCATTGCGGTACTCCTTCACGATCCTCTGGGCGGTCTTGTGCAGGTGGCGGAGCAGGATTTCCTGGTCGTTGAGCGGGAATTCGGTGATCTCGCGGGTCGCGACCATGGTCTGGGTCGCCTCCAGGGTGTTCGCGTCCTGCAACGCGTACTCCTTGAAGGTGACCGCCGCCAGCTCCTGCGCCAGCCGCTCGCGGGCGTTGGTCGCGGGGACGAAGTACAGGCTCGCCTCGAAGATGTGCCGGTCGACGGCGGTCGGCCAGTAGTGGTAGGTGAGGAACCAGCCCGGCGCCCAGAACAGCAGCGAGAAGTTCGGGAAGAACTCGAATTCGTCGACGCCCCAGGCGCGGTGCTTGGCCGGGTTGATGCCCTCGGGCAGCGGGTCCAGCCCCTCGATATCGGGCCGGTCCCACGGGCCGAACAGCCCGCTGCGCAGCACCCGCTCGATCGGCTTGACCATGTTCGGGTCCTTGGGCGGGGCCATCCCGCCCCACGACGACACCATCGAGTGCGGCGCGGCGATCTCGTAGTGCAGCGCCTCGTAGCCGACGTTGGCCAGCTTGTCGGCCTCGTCCTTGACCGCCTGCTTCATGTGCAGGATCGGGGCGTGGTAGAACTCGGCGAAGGCGTCGATGAACAGCTTCCAGTTGCTGCCGATCTCGGCGCGGTAGCTGAACACCTCGGTCATCCGGTCGAACGGGTAGCCCTCGAGCGACTTGGCGAACGGGCCCAGGTACTCGGTGAGGGGTTTGGCGTTCGGGTCGAGGTTGACGAAGATGAAGCCCTCCCACACCTCGCAGCGCACGGGCTTGAGGCCGAACTTGCTCGCGTCCAGGTCGAAGAACTCCTTCTCCTGCTGGACGAAGGTCAGCTCACCGTCGAGGCTGTAGCGCCAGGCGTGGTACTTGCAGGTGAACTGGCGGCAGGTACCCGCGGTCTCCTCGCCCGGATAGTCGTCCCACACCAGCTTGTTGCCGCGGTGCCGGCAGATGTTGTGGAACGCCCGCACCACGCCCTTGGTGTCCTTGACGATGATCAGCGAGGTGCCGACGCAGGCCAGCTCCTTGGTGAAGTAGCTGCCGGTCTTGGGTAACCGGTTGACCCGGCCGACGTTGAGCCAGCTCTTGCGGAAGATCGCCTGGCGTTCGTCCTCGTAGAAGGCGGGATCGATCGAGTCGGTGTAGTCGACCGGCTCGGTGCCCAGCTCGGGATAGTTCTGCGTCCAGCTCCCCGCCGCTGGTTTGGTGAAGTGTGCCAAGGGATTGCCTTTCGTAGTCCGGCGGCTGCGCGCGAGGTGACGGGCACCGGGGCCGACGGGCCGCACCGCCTGCGAGAATACCATTCTCACATTTCAACTATCAGATTTCCATGCCACCGGGGTGGTGTCAACGCTCCGGTCGGCCGACGACGTCGTGAGTTGGGCGCCGCGCCGCCGATGAGCATGCGTAGATCATGCTCTCCAGAACGCATACATTGATTATCCAATTCTGAGAAGATAGTTTCCATAGGGCCGCGGCGCGACGGCCACGACCGGCATCGCCCGCACGGCTCACGGAGGAGGAACCACGGTGAAACGGCACCGCATAGTTGTTGCCCTGCTGGCGGTCGCGCTGCTGGTGACCGCCGGCTGCGGTCGTGAGGGTGGCACCCGCGAAACCCCGGAGGGTGCGGGCCCCGCCGCGACGGGCGACTTCGGCACCCTGTCCGGGGTCTGTGGTCCGGGGAGCGCGAAAAGCGCCTCCGCGCAGGGCGTTACGGCCTCCGAGATCGAGATCGGCATGTTCTCCGATATCGGCTTCACGAAGAACCCGGACTTCGTCGACGCGGGGAAGGTGTTCACCTCCTGGTGCAACGCGGCGGGCGGGATCAACGGCCGCAAGCTGGTGACCAACCTGCGCGACACCAAGCTGATGGAGGTCCGTCAGCGCATGCTGGACGCGTGCCGCGAGGACTTCTTCCTGGTCGGTGGCAGCGCGGCGCTGGACGGGCTGGGGGTGAAGGACCGGCTGTCGTGTCTGCTGCCGGAGTTCCCCGCGCAGGTCAGCCAGACCGCCAACACCGGATCGGACCTGCAGCTGGGCGCCGGATCCTCGGCCGCGGAGCCGGTGAATCCGTACAGCGGTTTCCAGGAGTGGTTGATCAGGGAGGCATACCCGGGTTCGGCCGGTGCGGTCGGGATGATCAACGGCGACTCACCCATCACCAAGGTCATGGGCGAGAAGCTGAGCGAATCCCTCACGGCGGCGGGCGCGAAGATCGTCTACAACGAGCTGTACCCGATCGCGGGCGTCTCGGACTGGACTCCCTACGCGCAGGCGATCAAGGCCAACAATGTCAAGGGTCTCATCTTCTTCGGCGACTTCCGCTACCTGGCGAAGCTGGAGGACGTGCTCACCAGCATGAACTACAAGCTGGACTGGATCGACGCGAACGCCAACTCCTACAACGGGATGTTCCTCGACGCGGTGAAGAGTTCGCTGGCTTCGCAGAACAACGTGCTAGACATGAGCGGCACCGCGCCGCTCGACGCGGCCGCGCAGGTCCCCGCGATACAGCAGCTGAAGGACCTGTTCGAGCAGTATGCCCCGGACGGTGACATCACCTTCCAGGTGCTGCGCGCCTTTCAGTCCTGGCTGCTGTTCGCCAAGTCCGCGAGCAGCTGCGGCGACGATCTCACGCGCTCCTGCGTTTTCAATGCCGCGAGCAAGGAGACGGCGTGGACCGGTGGCGGCCTGCAGGCGCCCGTCGATCTGTCCCGGCCGCTGTCGGAACAGACCCGCTGCTTCAATGTGCAGAAGGCGACCCCGGACGGCTGGGAGGCCGCCGATTTCAAGCCGAACAACGGCGTATTCCGTTGCGGCTACACCGCTTACAGGTACACGCGCGACTTCGGCAAGCCCACCACCCTGGCCGATGTCGGCAAGAGCATGAGCGATCTGAAGTGACGGGGTAGTCCCACTGATGGAGCAGTTCCTCGCATTCGGGATCGTCGGTCTCAGCACCGCGGCGATCTATGCCGTCATCGGCAGCGGGCTGGTGCTCACCTACACCACGACCGGAGTGTTCAACTTCGCGCACGGTGCGGCGGGCATGATCTCGGCATTCGTGTACTGGCAGTTGACCGTCGGCTGGGACTGGCCGGTGCCGATGGCGATCGTCGCGGTGCTGCTGGTGTTCGCGCCGCTGTTCGGCCTGGTATTCGGCAAGGCGCTGGCGCCGACGCAGGGACTCGGTGACGCCGAGAAGCTGGTGATGACCATCGCGCTGCTCAGCGGCCTGATCGTGCTGGCGCGGTGGATCTGGGACCCCAACGAATCACGGTCGCTGACACGGTTCTTCGCGGATCGGCCGTCGATCGATGTCGGTCCGGTCACGATCACCTGGCATCAGGCGCTCACCATGGCCGTCGCCGTCGCGGTCGCCGTCGGCCTGCGAATTCTGCTGTACCGCACCAGAACCGGCGCCGAGATGCGGGCGACCGTGGACGATCGCGCCCTGGCGGGGCTGACCGGCGCGGATCCGCGGCGGGCCAACAGGATCGCCTGGATCCTGGGCATCGAGCTGGCCGCGATCGGTGGCATCCTCATCGCACCGACCGTGGCGCTGGACGCCGCGCAGCTGTCGCTGCTGATCGTGAGCGCCTACACCGCGGCCATCTTCGGCCGGCTGCGGAACCTGCCGATGACCTTCGCGGGCGCGGTGGTGGTCGGGCTGCTGGAGAGCTACCTCACCGGGTACCTCCCGCAGAACGAGTACCTGCCGGGTCTGCGGCTGGCGGCGCCCGCGCTGCTGTTGTTCGTGGCGCTGCTGGTATTTCCGCACGGGCGGCTGCGCGGCCGGGACCGGACGCTGAAATCGGTTCCGCTGCCGTCGGTCAACGGCTCGGTGGCCTTCGCCGCCGCGGTCGTGGTGCTCGGCCTCATGCTCGCCACCATGCTCGGCGAGGCCGATCTGATCACCTACGGCGCGATGTTCGCCTGGGGCATGATCGCGCTGTCCTACGTGCCGCTGCTCGGGTTCGCCGGGCAGATCTCGCTGTGCCAGCTCAGCCTGGCCGGGATCGGGGCGGTGGCCTACGCGCATCTTGGGCCCGACGGTCAATGGTGGGCCCTGCTCGCGGCCATGGGCATCGCCGGGATCGTCGGCGCGGTGATCGCCGTTCCGGCGCTGCGGCTTTCGGGGGTGTACATGGCGCTGGCGACGGCGGCCTTCGCCGTGGTGCTGGATCGGTGGATCTTCACGCTGCCGTCGTTCGAACTGCTCGGGGTGCGGGTCGCGCTGTTCGACCAGGGTTCCATATCCCTGGCCGGGCCCCGGCTGTTCGGGCTGGCCCTGGACTCCACCGCCGAGGTGACCGTCTTCGCCGCGGTGTGCCTGGCGGTGGTGGGGCTGGCCGTTGCGGCGTTGCGGCGCAGCAGGTTCGGGCGGCGCCTGATCGCGCTGCGCGACAGCGAAGCCGCCTATGCCACCCTCGGCGGCAGCCTGATCGCGGCGCGGGTGCTGGTCTTCGCCCTGGCGGCCGCCATCGCGGGGCTGGGCGGGGCGCTGTACGGGATGCAGCTGCGGGCCGTGGCGCCGGAGCAGTTCAATCTGGTTGCCGGGCTGCCGATCTTCCTGATCGTGACCATCGCCGGGCTCGGCGCGGTCGGTGCGGGCATGTTCACCGGACTGGTATTCGCGGGTCCGCTCAACGTGATTCCCGTGCTGTGGCCCGGGCTGCAGAACCTGGCGCAGGTGCTGCCGTCGCTGGGCGGCATCGCGTTCGGCGGCGGCGTGCTGCGGGAGGGGGCGATCGCGCCGATGCGCAGCGAGTGGTTCCCGATGTTGCGGGATCGGATCGTGACGCCGGTGCTCGTGCTGGCGATACTCGGACTGTGGGGGCTGCGCGTGCTCGACGCCATCGATGGGTGGCAGTTCACCTTCGGTGCGGTGGTAGCCGTCGTGGCAGGCCGCATCTGGCACGGTGCGCGGACGCGGTCGGGACCGGCCGACGTGCCCGTGGAGTGGTGGGGGATCACGCGCCCGTGGACCGCGAAGGACGGGGAGGTGCTCGACCGTGCCGTCGCTACTGGAAGTTGACGATGTCTCCGTCGTCTTCGGCGGCAACCGGGCGCTCGACGGCGCCGGGTTGCGGGCCGAACGCGGGGCCGTGACCGGGCTGATCGGGCCCAACGGCGCCGGTAAGAGCACGCTGTTCGATGTCGTCTGCGGGCTGCGCAGGCCGACCGGCGGGCGGGTGGCGATCGACGGCCGCGACGTCACCCGGTTCGGCCCGGCGCGCCGGGCCCCGCGCGGGCGGGCGCGCCCCGTCCAGCGCCGGGGGCGGGGGGGGGGGGGGGCTAGCGCCGGCCGCGCCGTCACCCGGTGCGGCCCGGCGCGCCGGGCCCGGCACGGGCTGGCCCGCACCTTCCAGCGCCTGGAACTGTTCGGGCGCTTGACCGTTCGCGACAACCTGCTGGTGGCCGCGGAGCTGGGCGGGAATCGGCGGCAGGCGGCGGGGATCGTCACCGGCATCATCGATCGGCTCGGCCTGCACGAGGTGGCCGACACCTCCGCCGACGCGCTGCCGACCGGCACCGCGCGCCTGGTGGAGGTGGGTCGCGCGATCGCGGCACGCCCCAGCCTGATCCTGCTCGACGAACCGGCCGCGGGCCAGAACCACAGCGAGACGGCACTGTTCGGTGACCTGCTGCGCTCGCTGGCCGCCGACGGCACCGCGGTACTGCTGGTCGAACACGATATGGGCCTGGTGATGAACGTCTGCGACGAGGTGTACGTGCTCGACCTCGGCAAAGTGATCGCCTCGGGTCCGCCCGCGGTCATCCGCGAGGACCAGGTCGTGCGGGCGGCGTACCTGGGGGACATATGACCGACCGGAGGGAGCGGCGTGAGCGTGCGTGACATACCCGAAACCGTCACGGCGGCAGCCGACGTGGCGGCGCCCGGCCTGCTGGCCCTGCGTGCGGTGCGGGCGGGATACGGTGGGATCACCGTGCTGCACGGTGTGGATCTGGAGGTCGGGGCGGGGCAGGTGGTGGCGCTGCTGGGGCCCAACGGGGCGGGCAAGACCACCGCGCTGAAGGTCGTTGCGGGCGTGCATCCGGTGACCTCCGGGCGGCTGGTGCTGGGCGGGCGGGATGTGACCGGTGCCGACCCGCGCGATCTGGCCCGGGCGGGGGTGTGCCTGATTCCGGAGGGGCGCGGGGTGTTTCCGAATCTCACCGTGCGCGACAACCTGCTGATGATGACGTTCACCGGACGGTCGCGGGCGGAGATCGAGGAGCGTGCGTTCGGCCGGTTTCCCGTGCTGGGCAAGCGTTCCGGTCAGATCGCGGGCACCCTGTCCGGCGGCGAACAGCAGATGCTGGCACTGGCCCGCGGGCTGGCCACCGACCCGGCCGTGCTGCTGCTGGACGAGCTGTCGATGGGCCTGGCGCCCTTGGTCGTCGGGCAGCTCTATGACGAGGTGGCCGAGATCGCCCGCCAGGGGGTCGCGGTGCTGGTGGTCGAGCAGTTCGCCGCGGCGGTCCTCGATATCGCCGACCGCGCGGCGGTGCTGGTGCGCGGCCAGGTCCGGCGCGACGGCAGTCCGGACGGAATCCGCGACGAATTGGCAGCCCTCTACCTAGGAAGTTCGACATGAGTGAAACCCGCGCGGAGCGGTTCGTCCGCGAATTGCAGGAGTTGAAGATCCCCGATCCGGCGGCCGGGCGTTCGGCGCTGTGGCTGCGGCTCGGGGTGGCGCTGATGGTGGCCGGGCCCGTGGTGGCCGTGCTGGCGTATTTCCTGGCGCACGGCACCACCGACCCGCTGGCCCAGCGCGACGCCATCACGCTCGCCCTCGGCGGGGTCGCGGTGAGCGTGGTGGGATCGGCGCTGTTCCTGCGCTATTCGCTGACCAACTTCCTGCGGTTCTGGCTGGCACGGCAGTCCCACGACCTGGACGAGCTCGGAAATCGGGTGGTGGGCAGCGAGATTCGGCTGGACGGTGTCGGTTCGACGCCGTGAGCCGGGGAGAGGGAGGTGTGCAGGTGTCCGAGGACACGAATGCCGAAGGCATGAACTTCGACCTGTCGGAGGATCAGCAGCTGATCCGCGCGTCGGTGGCCGAGCTGTGCCGCAAGTTCGACGACCACTACTGGATGGAGAAGGATCGCGCGCACGAATTTCCGTCCGAGTTCTACCAGGCCATCGCCGACGGCGGCTGGCTGGGCCTGACCATTCCCGAGGAGTACGGCGGTCACGGCCTGGGGATCACCGAGGCCACCCTGCTGGCCGAGGAGGTCTCCCGCTCCGGCGGCGGCATGAACGCCGCCAGTTCCATCCACATGTCGATCTTCGGCATGCATCCGGTGGTCGTGCACGGGTCCGAGGAGCTCAAGCGGCGCACGCTGCCCCGGGTGGCCACCGGCGATCTGCACGTCTGCTTCGGGGTGACGGAACCCGGTGCGGGACTGGACACTCCGCGCATCAAGACCTTCGCGCGCCGCGACGGCGACCACTACCTCGTGAACGGCCGCAAGGTGTGGATCTCCAAGGCGGTGGAGTCGGAGAAGATCCTGCTGCTGACCCGGACGCAGAGCTACGACGACGTCACCAGGAAGACCGACGGGATGACGCTGTTCCTCACCGATCTCGATCGCGACCACGTCGACATCCGGCCGATCGCCAAGATGGGCCGCAATGCCGTCACCTCCAGCGAGGTGTTCATCGATGATCTGCGAATCCCGGTGCGGGACAGGGTGGGCGAAGAGGGCGAGGGATTCCGGTACCTGCTCGACGGTCTCAATCCGGAGCGGATGCTGATCGCGGCCGAGGCGCTCGGACTCGGCCGCGTCGCGCTGGACCGGGCCGTGCGCTACGCCAAGGAACGCGTGGTCTTCGACCGTCCCATCGGCATGAACCAGGCCATCCAGTTCCCGCTGGCCGACTCGCTGGCCCGCCTGGATGCCGCCGAACTGATGCTGCGCAAGGCGACCTGGCGCTACGACAACGGCAAACCCTGTGGGCGCGAGGCGAATACGGCGAAATACCTGTGCGCCGACGCGGGGTTCACCGCCGCGGACCGTGCGCTGCAGACCCACGGCGGGATGGGGTACTCCGAGGAGTATCACGTCTCGCGCTACTTCCGGGAGGCGCGCGTGATGCGCATCGCCCCGGTCAGCCAGGAAATGATCCTGAACTACCTGGGTTCGCACACCCTGGGATTGCCGAGGAGCTACTGATGGCGAATCAGACACTGTTCGATCTCACCGGCCGGTCGGCCCTGGTCACCAGGGCGGCGGGGGGAATCGGCTCGGCCGTCGCGCAGGCGCTGGCCGCCGCGGGGGCGGCGGTGCTCGTCACCGACCTCGACGGCGCCGCGGCGGCCGCGGTGGCGGAGAAGATCGCCGGAAACGGCGGTACCGCAGCGCATTTCGCGCTGGACGTGACCGATCGTGAGGCGGCGGGTGCCGCCGCCGAACGGGCCGCGGGCCTGGCGGGCGGTGCGCTGCACATCGTGGTGAACAATGCCGGTGTCACCGCGCCCGCGATGTTCGCCGACACCACGGCGGAATCGGTGCGGCGGCTGTTCGACATCCACGCCCTGGGCACCGTCAACTGCACGCAGGCCGCGCTGCCGTTCGTTCCGACCGACGGCACCGGGCGGATCATCAACGTGACCTCCGCCGCCGGGATCGTGGGAACCCTGGGACAGGTGAACTACTCGGCCGCCAAGGCGGCGATCATCGGAATCACCAAATCCCTGGCAAAGGAGTTGGCGCGCAAGAACATTCTGGTCAACGCGCTGGCCCCGCTGGCCGCCACGCCGATGACGGAGACCATCCGCACCAACGAGAAGTTCTCCGAGCAGATGCTCAACCGAATCCTGCTGCGCCGCTGGGCCGAACCGGAGGAGGTCGCGGGCGCGTTCGTCTTCCTGGCCTCCGATGCCGCGTCGTTCATCACCGGGCAGGTGCTGCCGGTGGACGGCGGCACGGTGATCTGATGGCGGGGCCCACCGGGGGACCGCTGGCCGGGATCACGGTCGTCGCCCTGGAGCAGGCGGTGTCCGCGCCCATGTGCACCCGCACCCTGGCCGACTTCGGCGCCCGGGTCGTCAAGGTGGAGAATCCGGTCGGCGGAGACTTCGCCCGCCACTACGACGAGGTCGTGCACGGGCAGGCCGCCCACTTCGTATGGGTGAACCGGGGCAAGGAGTCGGTCGCCCTAGACCTGAAATCCGATGCGGGAGTGGAACTTCTGCACCGGTTGCTCGCGCGCGCCGACGTGCTGGTGTCGAACCTCGCGCCCGGAGCCACCGCGCGTTTGGGCTTGGCGCCCGTCGACCTCGCCGCGCGGTATCCGGACCTGATCGCGGTGGAGATCGACGGATTCGGTGCCGGGGGCCCGCTGTCGCACAAGCGGGCCTACGACCTGCTCGTGCAGGCCGAGTCGGGCGTGTGCGCGGTGACCGGTACCGCCGACGCCCCGGCCAAGCCCGGCCCCCCGGTCGCGGATGTGACCACGGGCCTGTACGCGGCCCTGTCGATCCTGGCCGCGCTGCACGGTCGCACGCAGGGCACACGCCACGGCGGCACCCTCTCGGTGAGCCTGTTCGACACCATGGCCGAGATGATGGGCTACCACCTGACCTACGCCCGGCACGCGGGCGTGGACCAAAAGCCGCTGGGGATGAGTTCCCCCGCCGTCGCGCCCTACGGGGCCTATCCCACCGCCGACGGGCACACGGTCGTGCTCGGCACCACCAACGACCGCGAATGGCAGCGGCTGGCCACCGACATCCTCCGGCGCCCGGATCTCGCTGCCGCCGAACGCTTCCGGACCAACCCCGGCCGGGTCCGGCACCGCGCCGAACTGGACGAGGCGATCGGCGCGTGGTGCGCACGGCACGACCTGGCGGACATTCAGAAGACCGCCGACGACGCCGGGATCGGCAACTCCCGCTACAACCGTCCCAGCGAGGTGCTGGACCACCCGCAGCTGATCGAGCGAAACCGCTGGCGCACCATCGAATCCCCCGGCGGCCCGATCCCCTCCCTCCTGCCACCCGCCGTTCTCGAGGGCTACGACCCACCGATGGGTCCCGTCCCGGCCCTCGGCGCGCACACCGATGCGGTGCTGACCGAGTTCGGCTGCACCCCGGGGGAACTCGCGCAACTTCGCGATACCGGCGTGATAGGGAGCGTCGATGAGAAGTAGGACATTGCGGCGGGGAGAGTGGCGATGACCGGCGGGGACGTGTTGTTGCGTGACGATCGCGACGGGGTGCGGACGCTGACGCTGAATCGGCCGGAACGCAGGAATGCGATCGACGCGGAACTGTGGGCGGCGCTCGCCGAGGAGCTGCGCGGGGTGGCCGCCGATCGTTCGGTGCGTGTCGTGGTGATCACCGGTGCGGGCGGCGCGTTCTGCTCCGGTGCCGATATTTCGGTGCCGGACAACAGCCATCCGATCTATCGGATGCGGGCGCTCACCGATGTCGCGGCGCTGTTGCACGAACTTCCGCAGCCGACCGTCGCGAAGGTCACCGGTGTCGCGGTGGGTGCGGGGTGGAATCTGGCGCTGGGCTGCGATCTCGTGGTCGCGACACCGGAATCGACCTTCGCGCAGATCTTTTCGCGGCGGGGGCTGTCGTTGGATCTGGGTGGCTCCTGGTTGCTGCCCAGGCTGGTGGGGATGCAGCAGGCCAAGCGGCTGGCGCTGCTGGCCGAGACGATCGACGCCGAGCAGGCCAGGGAGCTGGGGCTGGTGACGTGGGTGGCGGCCGCGGACGACATCGACGGATTCGTCACCGATCTGGCTGCGCGCCTGGCGGCCGGACCGCCGGTCGCGCTCGCCCAGACCAAGGCATTGCTGCACGAAGGCGCCGATTCCACACTGCGGGAGGCGCTTTCGGCGGAGGCGCGGGCCCAGGGCCTCAATTTCGCGACCGCGGACGCCCCGGAGGCGTTGGCCGCCATAGCCCCGCCCCCCCGACCCCCCATAACCCGGCGGCGGTCGCGTTCGAGGCCGCCCGAA
>NZ_JARWQD010000288.1 GCF_029869545.1 Nocardia wallacei
CCGCCCCCCCCCCCCCGCCGTGCCCCCCAATCAATTGCGGGGCGGGGGCGGGGGGGCCGCCGGCCCCCGCGCGGGCCGGCCCCCCCGCGCTGCCCTCGCCCTCGGCGACCCGCGCGATGAGGCGCGCGCCCGGCGGCACCGTGACATCGCCGCCCACCCGGGCTCCGCGGCCGCCCGGCGCCACCGTGTGGCAGCAGCTGTCCGCGCCCGGCGCACCGATCGCCTCGATATGCACCCGGGTCACCGCCGGGGGCAGCGGCAGGAATGTGCCCCGGCCGTAACCGCCGTCCAGTTGTTGATTGCCCGTGTACACGCAGGTGACGTGATTGTCCGACTGTGTGCACTCCGGTGGTAGCGGTCCGGCGGCGGCCGGGCCGGTGGCACCCGCGGCCAGCAGGCCGGTCAGGGCCGTCGTCATCACTACGGCGGAGCGCACACGCATGGGTCGATCTCCTCTTCGCTCGGACGAATTCTCGAATCCAACCATCCGGGAGTATCCGTTGTCTCGCCGCGGTGTGATCCGGGCGCCACGAAACAAGATCTATACGTTCTGGCTATATTCGGTGGCGCGTCTCATGCAGACGTGGCGACATCGGGCGATTTACCCTGGAAAGGTGCCGCACCAGGCACGCTCGGGCGCAACGGCGCGATTCCCACGAGAAAGCGAACGCCGATGATTGTGTTGGCACAGCTCAGCGACACCCACTTCGACCTGCACGCACACAACGCCGAACGGGCCGAACGGGTGATGGCCTACCTGGCCGACCTGCCGCGGCGCCCCGATGCGATCCTGGTCACCGGCGATATCACCGATTCCGGCAAGACCGAGGAGTACGAGCAGGCCCGGGCCGCGCTGCTCGCGGACGTCCCGGTGGCGGTGCTGCCCGGCAATCACGACGATCGCGCCAACCTGCTGGAGGTGCTGCTGCGGCGCCCGGCCTCCTACGAGCCGATCAATCAGCACCTGCGGCTGGACGGGCTGACGGTGGCGCTGCTGGATTCCACCATCCCCGGCGAGAGCGGCGGCGAGCTGACCGACGAGACCTACACCTGGCTCACCGATCTGCTGCTGGAGACGCCCGCCGACACCGCGGTGCTGCTGGCCCTGCATCATCCCCCGCTGCCCATGTACAGCACGGTGGTCGACCCGATCCGGCTGGCCGACCCGCAGCGGCTGGAGCGGATCGTGGCCGACGACGACCGCATCGTCGGGGTGGTCACCGGGCACATGCACTCGATGGGCACCACCCTGTTCGGCGGTCGGCAGCTGGTGGTCGCGCCCAGCGTGGCCTCGCTGATCGGCGGCGAATGGGAGGTCGGCGCGCCCGGCCAGGTGCCCATCGACTACGGCCCCGATCCCTCGCTGGTGCTGCACGTGATCGACGGCCGCCGCCTCACCTCGATCGTGCGCACCGTCCCGATGGGCGGCTGGATCGGCGTGCAGCCGAACTGATCCCGTGAGTCAGGTCTTGGCGACCGTCCGCCCGCGCTCGCGGCGATAGGCCGACGGCGTGGTCCCGGTCCAGCGCTTGAAGGCGTAGATGAATGTCGACGCCTCGGCGTATCCGAGCCGGATCGCCACATCGCTCACCGAAAGCGGTGTGGCGGTGAGCATTTCCTCTGCCAGCGCCCGGCGGACCTCATCCAGTAGCGCGCGGTAGCTGGTGCCCGACGCGTCCAGGTGGCGGCGCAGCGTGCGGGTGCTCATATTGAGATCGCGTGCCACGGCGTCGATTCCGGGTGGTGTCGCGTAGCCGTCGGCCCCGCCCCGCGGCATCAGCCGCTCGCGCACCTCCGCCGCGATGCCGGTGCGGGCGCGGCGCCGATGCACCAGATCCCGGCACTGGGCCAGGCACATGGTCCAGGTGTGCTCGTTGGCCTGCGGCAGCGGCTGTTCCAGTACGGCGGGGGCGAGCGCGAACAGGTTGCGCGGGCGGCCGAAACGCGGCCGCACCCCGATGATGTCGGCGAGCTGGTCGGCGTAAGGCGGTTCCGGATAGTCGAATTCGGCGCGCAGCAGCCGCAGCGGGCGGCCCAGCAGATCGGTCATCACCTGGTGCATGGCCAGCACATCGCGTTCGACCAGAAAGCGCCGGACGTCGGCGGGCACCAGCTCGTCGTGCACCTCGGCAACGAATTCGCCCGGCTCCCAACGGGTTACCGGGATGCAGAAGGTGAAGCTCAGCTCCAGGAAGCGCAGTGCGAACGAAATCGCCTCGCCGAGAGTGGGACTGGAGACGCACGCGAAGCCGAAGATGCCGAACGTGGTGATCCGATAGCGGCGGCCGACCTCCACGCCCAGCGCGGGGCGGTCGGCCAGGGAGCGCACCAGGTTGCGGACCACCGCGAGTTCGGTGTGCGCGTCGATCTGCGCGTCCGGATCGGCGAGGTCGGCCTCGGACAGACCGCTGCCCCGCAGCATGCGGACGGGCGGCACACCGTGCTCGCGGGCGTAGCCCACCATGAGCGCCACGCTCGCCACGCCCCGCGGGAAGTCCCAGTTCCGGATCCCGGGGTGTTGCACGGTTGCCATGAGCCGATTATGGCCGAATATGTCGATCACGGTGCGGGCCCCTCCCTAAAGTAGAGCGGACACGAAGAATGTGAGGAGCACCACAATGCCCGCGACAACGCCGTCGGTCATCATCATCGGCGCCGGATTCGGCGGCCTGGGAATGGCGATGGAATTGCAGCGCAACGGGTTCGGCGAGTTCACGATCCTGGAGCGCGCCGCGGACCTGGGCGGGGTGTGGCGGGAGAACACCTATCCGGGCGCCGCCTGCGATGTGCCCTCGCCGCTGTACTCGTTCTCCTACGAGCCCAAGGCGGACTGGCCGCATCGCTATTCCGGGCGTGCCGACATCCACGGCTACCTGCGCGCGATCGCGACCGGGCACCGGCTGCTGGAGCGGATCCGGTTCGGCGCCGAGGTCACCGAGGCCGTCTTCGACACCGGCCGGTGGACGGTGCGCACCGCGGGCGGCGCGGAGTACACCGCCGACGTCCTCGTCTCCGCGGTCGGCCAGCTGTCGCGGCCGCGGCTGCCCGAGATTCCCGGGCGGGAGAGCTTCCGCGGCCCGTCGTTTCATTCCGCGCAATGGGATCACGCCGTCGATCTGGCGGGCAAGCGCGTCGCCGTGATCGGAACCGGTGCCAGCGCAATACAATTCGTGCCCGCCATCCAGCCCGAGGTATCGCAGCTGACGCTGTTCCAGCGCACGGCGGCCTGGGTGGTGCGCCGCACCGACCGCGAGTACCGGCCCGTGCATCATGCCCTGTTCCGGTACGTTCCGGGTCTGCGCCTGGCGCAACGCCTCTGGGTGTGGTGCTTCCTGGAGTTCTTCGCCCTGGGGCTGGCGTCGGTGCCGCCGATTCGCGCGATCGCCACCTGGCTCGGCCGCTGGGCGCTGCGCCACGACGTGCCCGATCCGGTGCTGCGGGCCAAGTTGACCCCGGACTATCCGGTGCTGTGCAAGCGCGTGCTGTTCTCCAACGAGTACTACCCGGCGCTTACCCGGCCGAACGTGGCGGTGGTGACCACCGGGATCGCCGAGATCGTGCCCGAGGGCGTACGCACCACCGACGGGACGGTCCACGCCGCCGACGTGATCGTGTACGGCACGGGGTTCAAGGGGACCGAATTCCTTTGGCCCATGCGGATTCTCGGTCGCGACGGCCGCGCGCTGGACGAGGTCTGGTCCGGCGGTGCCCGCGCCTACCTGGGGATGACGGTGCCCGGTTTCCCGAATCTGTTCCTGATGTACGGGCCCAACACCAACCTCGGTGTCGGCTCCATCGTCTACATGATCGAGTGCCAGGCTCGCTACATCCGGCAGGCCCTCGCCTACCTGTCCGAACGCCCGGGCCACTGCCTGGAGGTCCGCCCCGACACCGCGGCGAGATTCGACGAACGCACCCAGCGCCGCCTGGAACGCACCCCCTGGACCCGCTGCACCAGCTGGTACCGCAACGCCACCGGCCGCATCACCAACAACTGGCCCGGCACCGTCACCACCTACCGCCTCCGCACCCGCAAACTGAACCCCACCGACTACACCCTCACCCCCACCTAACCCCCACCCCGCCGCACCCTCTACGTGCTCCCGCACCCCCTACAGGCCCCAGAAGAGGGTGCACGAACACACAAGTAGTGCGCGAACAGCGCACCAGCCCGGCGGGCGGTGCCCCTCACACCCCGGCACGCGACACCCCCTCACACCCCGGCACGTAACACCCCCTTATATCCCGGCACGCGACACCCCCTCATAT
>NZ_JARWQD010000289.1 GCF_029869545.1 Nocardia wallacei
TTACATCACCCGCTTCTGGGGGGGTCGCGCCCCGCCCGCCGCGCCCCCCCCGGTGGTGGGGTGCGCGGGGCCGGATCACTCGGTCGGGGCGTTGCCGTCCTGGGTGCCCAGGACGAAGCTGCTCTGACCGTTGCCGTCGACCCCGGCGTCGAGGATCTTGTCGTCCAGGAAGGCCGCGGCCTGCTGGTCGAGGAAGATCCGGGAGCCCTCCGCGGTCACCACCTGGTCCTGCTCGGCGGGTTCGGCGGCGAGGGCCAGCTGCAGGGTCTCGGCGCCGTCCTCGGTGAAGATCCGCAGGCCCGCGCCCTGCGGTGTGCCCTCCGCGGATGTGATCGTTCGAACGACGTCGATGGCGGTGGGGGTGAGCATCAGCATTGTCGGGTTCCTTCCCGCTGTCGTGGGAGTCTCGGTCGGCAGTGCGTTCTCTCCCGAGTAGCCAACACACGGATTCCGAAACAAAACAACCGACATCGATCCCATCGCCCCCGGTCAAGACAGGTTGGTCCGGCGTTGCTGTGGCGGGGGCAACAGAGCGGCCCCCTTCCGGCGTTGCTGTGGCGGGGCAATACAGCGGGGGCCAATACAGCGGCCCGCCCTTCCGCCGCGCTCAGCCCCACTCGGGCGTTTCGCCCGCGGCCAGGGGCGCCCGGGCCTCGGCCACGCAGTCGGCCCAGGTGCGGTCGCCCAGTTCGGTGACGCCCGAATCGCCCATGAACGCGCTGGAGACGACGACATCCGGGGTCAGCTCCGCCAGCACGCTCAGCGAGGCGAGCAGGGTGTCGCGGTCGCTGTGGCCCTCCAGATATCCGGCCCACCACCTGCCCTCGGGGTTGCGGACCAGGGTGTCACCGGTGAACAGGTAGCGCCGACCGGAAATGGTGGCCAGATAGCACGCGCTACCGGGAGTATGGCCCGGCGTGGGGATCACCTCGAATCCGGCGGCCGCGGTGTGCCGGGCATCGAACGCGTCGTCGACCGGAGTCTGAGTGACATGCTCGGCGTCGCCCTTGTGGATGTGCAGTTTCGCGCCGAACCGTTCCCGGATGGTGGCCAGCGTGGCGGTGATCTCGTCCTGATGGCTCAGGTACTGGTCCGCCACCCCGCCCAGTTCTTCCATGCGGTCCAGTTCCGCGGCATGGGTGGTGTTGTAGAACAGCACATTCCCCTCCGGCCGCGTCCACAGGTAGGCGCGGGTCGTCAGCCCCGGGAACGGATTCTCGGTCTCGGTCTCCCACAGATTCGCTGCGATCTGCTTCATGATGTGCTCCTTTCGCTCCTACCCCGAAGGCGCGAGATCCGATCTCGCAGCGCTGGATTCGGCGGCGTATGAGAGCGGGATCACAGCGCCCAGTCGATCTCGCGGTGGGGGTGGTAGCGGCAGAGGATGCCGAGGGATACCGCGGCGCGCAGGTGCTCGGCCAGTTCGGGATGTTCGCGGTCCAGGCGGCGCAGGGTGTCGCGGACGCGGGCGGAGACCGTCTTGCGGGCCCGTTCGGCGTCGTCGCCCAGCCGCCGGGTGCGCCCCGCCAGCCCCGCGGCGCCGCGCAGTTCGGCCAGCAGCGCGGCGCGCTCGCGATCCAGGTCGGCGGCGCGGTCGTCGTCGCCGCGCTCGGTGGCGCGGTCGATCTCGGCATCCAGGGTGGTGAGGCGACGGCGGTAGGCGGCCTTGGCCTCGGCATCGAGAACCGGTGCGGCGCCGAGGAATTGCGCCGCCCGCAGGGCCGGATCGCCCGGGGTGCCGAGCAGTTCGAGCGAGGGGATGTCGTGATCGGGATGCGACAGCAGCAGGTGCAGATCGCGCAGCCCCTTGGCGTCGGGCAGGTGCAGGGTGCGACCGGCGAACCGCACTGTCCACACCGCGCCGTCGCGGCGGAATACGTTGTCGGGCACCGGATTCGCCGCCACCGGGGCGACCGGGTCGGGGTGGCCGTGGGCCAGCAGCCGCAGTTGCCGCTCCGCCGCCTCGGCCCACGGCCGCGCTCGCATCCGGCGGGCGGTGTCGGCGGCCGCGCGCAGATCGTCGGCGGCACAACGCTGTTCGCCCGCCGCGGCCGCCAGCCGACCCAGCCAATACGCGTACGGGCCGTAGACGACGCCCCCGCCCGCCACCACGGCCCAGTAGTCCCGCAGCGGAGCCAGCCGCTCGCGCACCGACTCCCGCAGCGCGGCATCGTCGAGGGCCAGCGCGGCATGCGCCTGCGCCACCAGGACACCGGCGTGGAAGTGGCGGGGATAGTGGTCGTAGAGTTCCTCGACGTCGGTGAGCCGCAACCGGACCCGCTCGAGATCGCCCCGCAGCGCGGAGGTGACGACATCGGTCACCGCCGTGTACGAGCCCGCCATCGTGTAATAGCGGTCGACGAGTTCGGCGGCGCCCTCCGGATCGCCGGTCTGCACCGCCAGCGCCCAGCGCTGCTCCAGCCACAGCGGCACCCGGTCCACCTCCCCCAGCCGCTCCCCCAGCGTGTACGCGCCGTCGATATCGGCGCGGGCCTCGGCGAACCGCCCGGTCAGCAGCGCCAGCGCGCCGGTCCGCGACAGCGCCACGAACCGGAATCGCGGCAGCCGGGACCGATCGGCCCGCACGGCGAACGCCGCCAGTTCGGCGTGGACGCGCGGATCGCCCAGTTCCAGCAGTGCGACGCAGCGCAGCAGTGCCCCGTTGAGGTGAATTTCCTCGCGGCGCAACCGGTTCCCGACGGTGACCAGCTCATTGGCGAGCGTCAGCCGGTCCGTGGCGGTCCCCGGCCGCCAGATGGCGTCGTGGCGGGCCAGCAGGCTCGCCGCCAGCGCGGCATCGTCGCCCGACTCGCGCGCCAGCCGCAGCACCTCGCGACTGTCGGCGGCGGTGCGCTCGGCACCCTCCGGCGACCGCGAGCGGCCGGTGTGCACCCCGACCCGCAGCGCCGCGGCGCGCAGGCGGACATCGAGCGGGTGGGTGGCGCCGTGCTCGCCGAGCAGCAGGTGGTGGGCGCGATCGATACGCCCGAGTTCGCGGTCGGCATCGAATTCGGCGTTCGGGATGCCGAGTTCGTCGAGGCCGAGCACGGCCCGGGCGAACAGTTCCGGCGCGGTGGAGTGCGCCGGGTCGGCCAGCACCGACTCGAAGGCACCGCGGGCATCGTCGAGTTCGCCCGCATCGGTGAGGGCGTGCGCCAATCCGAGGGCGACCTCACCGCGCAGGCGGCCGTCGTCGGCGGGGATCAGCGTCGCCGCGCGGCGGTAGTGCTGCGCCGCCTCGGCGGCCGCCAACCTGCCGGTGGCATCGCGAGCCGCGCTGAGCAGCAAGCGAATCCGTTCGTCGGCGGCGACGGCATCGGCGGCGAGGTAGGCGTGCTGAGCGACGGCCCCGGGTGCCGCACCGGCGGCACGCAAGACCGCGACGATGGCCGCGTGCCGCCGCCGCGCCCACCCGGCGTCGATCCGGTGGGCCAGCGCCTCGCGAATCAAATCGTGCGTGAACCGGTAGCGGCCACCGGCCAGGGGCGCGATCAGCCGCGCCGCGGCGGCGGCGGTGAGCGCGGCGGACACATTCGCCGGACCCACCGCGTGGCCAGGGACGAGCGTCTCGCCCGTGGCCGCAGGAACAGCCGAGTGAGCGTGTGTGGATGCCTCCGGCAAGCCAGCGGCGTCGGAGGCTGCGAGCGCCTCGGCCGACGCGGCACGGTGCGGAGTCGTGGCCGATGCCGTCGGTGCGGCCGCTTCGCTCGTTGCGAGTGCCGCGGTGACGGAGGTGAGGACGGTGGTGTCGAATTCGCCGCCCAGGAGGGCGGCGGTGGAGAGGAGGTCCACGACGCCGGGGGGTAGTAGGGCCAGGCGGGTGTCGAGGATGTGGCCGACCGCGAGATCCGGTGTCGCGGGGGCGTTCTCGTCCGGGTCGGCGTCGAAGCGGGTGCCCGCGTGCCAGAGCCGGGCGGCCTCCTCGGCGGCGAACGGATTTCCGCCGGTGAGCGAGTGCAGCATCCGCACGACGGGGGCCGGGGGCCGGTGACCCGTTGTGGCGGTGGCCAATTCGCCGATCTCGTCCACGCCGAGGCCGGTGAGATCGATGCTGCGCGCGGTGTGCCGGAGCTCCGCGATCGCATCGCGCAGCGGATGGCCGGGCGCGGCGACCTCGTTGTCGCGCAGCGCGGCGACGAGGGTCAGCCGCTCGAACCAGGTGTGCCGGGCGACGAAGGCCAGCACCCCGACCGACGCCGGATCCGCGCGGTGCAGATCGTCGATCACGACGATCACCGGCCGCCGCGCACACGCCGCGACCAGGGCCTCGGTCACCGCATCGCCGATCCGGAACAGGCTGGCGCCGTCCTCGTCCGCCGCGCAGTCGCCGATCAGCACCGACAGGGCGTTGCCCGCCGCCGCGTCCAGAGCCGCCCACTGGTCCGGCGTGGCCGCCCGGCGCAGCCCGCGCAGCACCTGCACCCACGGCCAGAATCCCGGTGCCCCGTCGCCGCTCCACGCCGTCGCCGTGAGCACCAGCGCGGAATCCGCGTCGAACTCGCCCACGATCTCGGTGACGAGCGTGGTCTTGCCGATGCCCGCCTCGCCGGTTACGAGCACGAGCCCGCCGTGACTCGTGGTGCGCCGCAGCGCTTCCCGCAGCTGTCCGGCAGCGTGTTCTCGCCCGATCAGCACCACGGCCGTCAGATCGGATGTCGGTATTCGAAGGTGGCCATATCGAATCCCACCGTACCCGGGCGGCGGGCCCGGCTCTCAGCCCGGCGCCACGTCGGTGACGTGGGAGGCCACGCGCCGCCACCGCCCCTCGCGGCGCACGAACACGTCCGTGGTCCATTCGTCGGCGTCGTGGCGGCGGCCCCGGTAGTGGGCGGTATTGGTGACCCGCGCGATGTAGACGGCGGTATCGCCGTAGACCCGGATCCGCGGCTCGCTCGCCGCGGTCATCGCCGCGTGGGTGAGGTCACCGGATTCCACCAGCGCCAGGAACTGCTCCCGGGTGGCAATTCCCGTGGCGGACACCATCACCCAGTCCGCGGCCATGAACGCCGCGATGCGGTCGGCGTCGTCGGAGACCACGGCCCGCGCCCAGTCGAGCGCGACCGTGCGCACCTCTGCCGCCGCCCCGTCGTTGTCCATGTCTCGATGGTAGGGAGTCGCCGTACGTCCGGCGAGCCGCCATATCCGATTGCGGCAACACGGGAGCAACCGCATACCGTGCGGTATCGGTTCGGCTACCCTGAGTTGAGTTCGACCCACGGCAGGTCCACCAGTACCCGCAGGAGCGAGCATGCGCCCGGAACACGTGATCGAACCGACCCCCAGGCTCTGGGAGGGTCGCTCATGAACGAGATCTTCAACGCCGGTCCGCCGGTGCCGGTGAACGGCGGGGGCGGCGGCACCGTGACCCTCGTCGAGGCCAGCACGTTCTGCCTGTCCGACCATCTCGGCGATATCCACGCCGGCACGTCGCAGGGGCTGTTCTACCGCGACGCCCGCGTCATATCCCGCTGGGAGCTGCGGCTGGACGGCCATCTGCCCGAACATCTCTCGGTGCTCACCCCCGAGGCGTTCCGGGCGCGGTTCGTGTTGCGCAAGCTGCCGCGCCAGGGCGTCGCCGACAGCACGGTGCTGGTGCTGCGCCGCCGCATGATCGGCGACGGCATGCGCGAGATCATCGTGGTGCACAACCTCGGCGAGGAGGCCACCGCGATGACGGTGACGCTGACCGCCGACTCCGACTTCGCGGACCTGTTCGCCGTCAAGGCCGGACAGGTCCAGAACAGCGGCTGCGAACTCGCCGCGGGCGACCACGAGCTACATCTGAGCGACCGGCAGGACCCGGGCCGCGGCCTGACCATCCGGGCCGACGGCAACCCCGCGACGCACGCGGGCACGCTGAGCTGGCAGATCGTCGTCCCGCCGCGCGGACAGTGGCAGACCACCGTGTGCTGCCAGCCGATCGTCGGCCACCGCGCGATCGAGACCAACTTCGGCGACGACGACCAGGACAGCCCCACCTTCAAGATCAAACAGTGGCGGGCCACCGCCACCACCCTCACCGCCAGCGATCCGGGCATCACCTCGATCCTGCAGCGCACCGAGAGCGACCTGGGCGCGCTGCGCATCGACGACCAGGGCCCGGGCTCGCCGACGTACGTGGCCGCGGGGGCGCCGTGGTTCATGACGCTGTTCGGGCGCGACAGCCTGCTCACCTCCTGGATGGCGCTGCCGCTGGACTCCGACCTGGCCATGGGGACGCTGCAGCAGCTGGCGAATCTGCAAGGCACACAGGTGAATCCGATCACCGAGGAGGAACCCGGCCGCATCATGCACGAGATGCGGCACGGCCCGGCCGGGGACGAGGTGCTCGGCGGCACCGTCTACTACGGAACCGTCGACGCCACACCGCTTTTCGTCATGCTGCTGGCCGAATGCCGCCGCTGGGGCGCCGACGAGACGGCGATCAAGGCCCTGCTGCCCGCGGCCGATGCGGCGCTGTCGTGGATCGACCACTACGGCGACAGCGACAGCGACGGTTTCGTGGAGTACCGCCGCAAAACCGAACAGGGACTGGCGAATCAGGGATGGAAGGACAGCTGGGACTCCATCAATTTCGCCGACGGTCACCTCGCCGACCCGCCCATCGCGCTGTGCGAGGTGCAGGGCTACGTGTACGCCGCGCGGCAGGGCCGCGCCGAGATGGCCGAGGCATTCGGCGACACCGTGACCGCGAGCCGGCTGCGCGGCCAGGCCGCGGAGCTGAAACAGCGGTTCGCCGAGGCCTTCTGGCTGCCCGGGTCGGGGTGGTACGCGCTCGCGCTGGACGGTAAGAAGAACCAGGTCGACGCGCTGTCGAGCAATGTCGGGCACTGCCTGTGGACGGGCATCGTCGACGACGAGCACGCCGCGATCCTGGTCGACCGGCTGGCGAACGAGGGCATGGACTGCGGCTTCGGGCTGCGCACCCTGTCCTCGCGCATGGGCCGCTACAACCCGATGAGCTATCACAACGGCTCGGTGTGGCCGCACGACACCGCGATCGCCGTCGCCGGTCTGCTGCGTTACCAGCACATTCCGGGCGCTGCGGAGCTGGCCGAACGGCTCGCCGGTGGCCTGCTGGAGGCGATCCTGGCGTTCGGGGCCCGCCCGCCGGAGCTGTTCTGCGGCTTCGAGCGGACCGGCTTCCCGTCGCCGGTGCCGTACCCGACCTCGTGTTCGCCGCAGGCCTGGGCCAGCGCCTCGACGCTGCTGCTCATGCGGTCGTTCCTCGGGCTGCAGCCCGACGTCCCGCGCCGCACCCTGACCCTCGCGCCGCGCCTGCCCGACCGCGCGGGCCGGGTCCGGCTGTCGGATCTGCGGCTGGGACCGGCCACGGTGAACATCCAGGCCAAGGGCACCACGGTCAAGGTCGACGGCCTGCCCTCCGACTGGCAGCTGATCCAGCCCTAGCGCGGCCGGGTGCCTGGTGCCGGGCACCCGGTGGTGACAGGATGGTGCTCGGCCTCGAGAACCGAGCAGATGCACGATCAGGGGGCGGCGATGCTGCGGATCCTGTTCACCACGGACGATCTCGCGGCGGTCCGGCTCCTCCCCGAACCGGCACCGCTGCTGGAGACGAAGCTGGCGCTGCTCGCGCTGCGACACGGCCACCTCGCGCCCTGGGGCGATCGGTGGCGGCGCGCGGCGGCGGCCGCGCTGCCGGTATCGGCGCGGCCACTGTGCGAACTCGTCGCGGGCTTCTCCGGGGCGCTGTCCCCCACCGCGCTGGATCCGACCGTCGACGCGGCGCTGGACACGATGGGCGGCCTCCCGGCGGCGCGGGCGCGGGCGGAAATGGCGCTGTGGTACGGCGGCACGGAGCGCGCGCCGCGGTGGTTACAGCAGGTCGCCGCGGGCGATCGGGAGCCGTGCCGGATCCTGCAGCAGGCATTCACCGCCGCCTTCACCGCCGCGGTCGCTCCCTACTGGGCCGATATCCGGGCCCGGCATCACGCCGAACTCGTCCGCCACGGGCGGCAACTCGCCTGCCACGGCGTCGGCGCGGCGCTGCCCTCCGTCGTTCCCGGCGCGCGCTGGCGGCACGGCACACTGGAGATCGACAGCCCACAGCAGCGCACGATCCGGCTGGGCGGCCGCGGGCTGCTGCTCACCCCGAGCGCGTTCCGGACCGGTCCGCCGCTGGTCGGGGAGCTGCCCGGACATCCGCTGCTGCTGGTGTACTCCGCGCCCGCGACGGCGGATATCCGGGTCGGCGGCGAATCCGACCCGCTGGCCGCGATCCTCGGCACCACGAGATCGGCGGTGCTGCGCCTGCTCGCCGACGACCACACCACCGGCGATATCGCCCGGCACCTGGGCATCAGCGCCGCGTCGGCGTCCGAGCACGCCGCCGCGCTGCGGGCCGCACGGCTGACCACCAGCCGCCGCGACGGCAAGTCCGTCGTACACCGCGCCACAGCCCTGGGACTGCACCTCATCGAGGCCAACACGTGGTGAGTAGGTGGACGGTTGGCACGCCGACGATTCGGCTGTCGCCGAAAGCATTGCGATGGTCCCGTGGGGTCTGCACAGTGGAACCGGGAGCGGCGTGACGGCCGGGGTGACCGCAGCACAGGGGTAACAGTGTGACGGAATTCGACTACGTCATCGTCGGCGCCGGACCCGCCGGTTGTGTACTGGCGCACAGGCTTTCGGCCGATCCCGGGGTGAGCGTGCTGCTCGTCGAGGCCGGTGGCCGCGACTCCAGCCCGCTGATCACCATGCCGATGGGCTTCGGCAAACTCCTCGACGATCCCCGGCACACCTGGCAGTACCCGATCCGGCCGATCGGGACCGGCCAGCGGGCCGAAACATGGGTGCGCGGCAAGACATTGGGCGGCTCCAGCGCCATCAACGGCATGATCTACAACCGCGGCCAGCGCGCGGACTGGGACGAACTCGAACGGCGCGGCAACCCAGGCTGGGGCTGGGACACCATACTGCCGATCTATCGCACCCTCGAGGACAACCCCTTCGGCGCCTCCGATATCCGCGGATCCGGTGGCCCCCTGCGCCTTTCGACCGCGAGCCGACCCGACGCCCTGCTCGAGGACATCCTCGACACCGGCGCCGCCCTCGGCTGGAAACAGGTGCGCGATATCAACGCGGAGGACACCGAACGCATCGGCTACGCCATGTCCACCCTCCGCGACGGCCGCCGCTGCAGCGCCGCCACCGCGTTCCTGCACCCGGTGGAGCGGCGGGCGAACCTCACCGTCGCGGTGCGGACCGTCGCCGACCGGGTGCTGCTGGAAGGCGGCACCGCCGTCGGCGTCCGCTGCCGCCGCAAGGGCCGGGTGGTCGATTATCGCGCCCGCCGCGAGGTGCTGCTGTGCTGCGGCGCGCTGGCCACCCCGAAACTGCTGCAGCTGTCCGGGATCGGCCCCGCGCGGACGCTGCGCTCGGCGGGTGTCCCGGTCGCGGTCGACAGCCCCGGCGTCGGCGCCCGGCTGATCGAGCACCACTGCTTCGTGCTGCAGTTCCGGCTCACCGGAAACCTCGGCTACAACCGCGTGCTGGGCACCCGATCCGGTCAATTACGTTCGGGGATACGGTATCTCGCGACACGCAGCGGACCGCTCGCCGGGCCCGGGCACGATATCGTCGGATTCTTCGAATCCCGCCCCGGTCTCGACCGGCCCGATGCGCAGATTCAGATCGGCCCGTGGTCGATCGCACCGCAGCGGCCCGGCAAGCAGATGACCCTCGAACGCGAACCGGGCATCATGGCGATCGGCTACCTGCTGCGGCCCGACAGCACCGGCAGCGTCCGGATCACCACGGCGGATCCCGATGCGGCACCGGACATCACCGCCAACTACTTCGCCACCGACCACGATCGGCGGGTCGCCGTCGACACCTTCCGCACCATGCGCAGGCTGTTCGCGACCGAGCCGCTGGCCTCCCGCGTGGGCGTCGAAACCGCGCCCGGCCCGCGGGTCGGTACCGACGCCGAGATCATCGAGGCCTGCCTCGGCGGCGGCGCCTGCGGCTACCACGCCATCGGTACCGCCGCCATGGGCCCGGACGACGACGATGTGGTCGACCCGCGGCTGCGCGTCCGGGGCGTGTCCGGACTGCGAGTCGTCGATGCGTCCGTGCTCCCGATCATGGTCTCCGGCAACCTCAACGGCCCCGTCACCGCCCTCGCCTGGCACGCCGCCGACCTGATCACGGGTGAGGTCCTGCGGCGGCAGTAGCGGGCGGCGCGTGGTCGGGCGGCCTCAGAACTCGGCCGCCGGGAGCCAGCGGACCGAGGTGGCCTCGCGGACGTGGACCAGCACGTCGAAGGCGGCGGCGAGCGAGCCGAAGGACACGCGGGCCGTGTCGTCCTCGGCAGGGTCGTAGACCCCGCTGATCACCCGCACGGCGGCCGGTGCGTCGCGCCAGTCCCGAACGAGTTCCGGTGCGGCCGTGCGCAAGTCGACGTAGTGCGCGGGCAGATCGACCGTGGCGAGCAGCGCGTCGACCAGATCCGGTGCGGGCGCGGGGACGGCGGTGAAACCGAAATCGCCGTGGTGGAAGCCGATGCCGATCGAGACGTACCCGGCACCGAGTGCCGCCCGCAACCGGCTGCCCAGATCATGCGATTCCTCCTCGCCGCCGCCGAGACGGAACGCCGCCGCGGCGGTGTGGGCGATGCCGTCCCAGTACGCGATCCGCGCGCCGGTGTCCCGGAGCCGGTCGAGGATCCCGGTGACCGCCGGTTGCTCGTCGGTCGTGAAGCTGCCCCGCCCGGCGACGCTGCCCTCGTGGAATTCCTGGATCAGCCGCGCGTGGGTCAGTGCGGTCTCGCGCGCGGCGGTGGCGGGCAGACCGACGAGCAGCCCGACGGCGTCGCGCGCGTGGTCGGCGAACGGCCGCCCGGGGTGAATGCCCTGGTGCCGCTGGACATGCTCGTCGATCTGGTGGGCGGTGCGGATCGGGTCGAGGTGGGCGGCCACGGCGTCGAGCACCTCCGGTGCCGCCCGCCGGACGTAGTCGAGCACGGCGTCGTAGTCCGACGGTTCGGCGCGGGTCGGGTTGATGCCGAAGATGCGCACGGGATCGTCGGGGTGGTCCCGGTTGAACGCGCGCAGCCAGGTCAGCGTGTCGACCAGCTCCGCGCTGCGCCACGGGCGCCACATCCCGGCCACGACCTGTTCGGCGGTCGCCGCACCGCCGGTCACATAGTCGTCGAGCCGCTCTCCGGCGCGCGCCGTGTCCTGCAGCGCCAGCGCCCGGAAACCGTGATCGCGCACCAGGTTCCGGAAGATGCGGTCGCGGATGCCGTAGGTCTGCGCGGAGAAGCGTGTCGATTCGCCGAGCCCGACCACCTGCCCGGTCGCGATCGAATCGGTCAGCGGCGCCAGGTCCGCACCGCGCTGGTCCTGCCGGGTGCCGGTGATGGGGCGGGCGTGTGCGCGCAGCCAGTCGCGCAGTTCGGGAGCGTGGGTCGTGGTCATGTCGACGACGGTAGGGACCGGCCGGTCCGCATCGCCTCTGTCGAATGACCGGGATCGGCAAGCGTGCAGGTCCGGCTATGGTTCGACGGTATCGGGCAGCCCGAAGTCGGCGAATATCGGCGGATCCAGGAATGCGGTGATCCCGGCGATCGAGCCGTCACGCACGGTCAGCACGTCCAGGGCGAAGGCCCGGAACCGGTCGTCCTCCCACAGATAACTCCCGACGGCGGGCTGGCCGTTGGCCGTCGCCGGTAGGTGCCGCCAGCGCCGCGTGAACGGGCCTGCGACAAGGAATTCCGCGATGGCGGCATGTCCGCGGTACCACTGCGGCAGGGGTGGCATCGACCAGACCGCATCCTCGGTCAGCAGGCCGACCATCGCGTCCACGTCACCGCGCCCCATCGCCTCGGTGAACGACCGCACCAGCCCGTCCACCCGCCGGTCCCCCAGCTCCCGCAGCGTCGCCTGCTGCGAGCGCTCCGGGATCCGTGACCGCACGTTGTCGCGCGCATGCTGCAGGGCGCTGTTCACCGCGGCCGTCGTCGTGCCCAGTAGCCCGGCCGCCTCCCGCGCGGAGAAACCCAGCACATCCCGCACGATGAGCGCGGCGCGCTGCGTCGCAGGAAGATGTTGCAGCGCGGCCACGAACGCCAGCTCCACACTCTCGCGCAGCTCGTAGCGCGCCTCCGGGCCCGCCGCTCCGGACGGCAGGCCCATCCGCCGATCCGGATACGGTCCGAGCCACCGCACCCCCTCGACCAGATCCCCCGGCATCTCCCCCGCGGCGGCCGCCGGGGACAGGTCGACCGGCAGCGCCCGCTTCGGCCGCTGTTCCAGCGCGGTCAGGCAGACGTTGGTCGCGATCCGATACAGCCACGCCCGCAGCGAGCTGCGCCCCTCGAACCGCGCCAGCCCCCGCCAGGCCCGCACCATCGTCTCCTGCAGCGCATCCTCGGCATCGTGCACCGACCCGAGCATCCGATAGCAGTGCGCGTGCAGCTCGACGCGATGCGGTTCCACCAGCTCACGAAACTCGTCCTCGGCGGCGGCGGTCCGCTCGTCGGCGCGAGCGCGCAGCGGAGCATCGTCCATACCAACCGAGACGGTTCCGGCCCGGAGAAATCATCGGTCCGGGTCCGAACGGACCGGGCGGGCGCGGAATCCGTTGTCGGCGGCCGTAAGTAAGGCTAGGCTAAGTTTCATGGCGACGGCGGAGCAGCGGGGACAGATCATCGGGTTGGTGTTCGGGCAGATGGCGGGGCAGTTGGTCGCCACGGCGGCGCGGCTGCACCTGGCCGATGCGCTGGGCGACGGTGCGCGATCCGGTGCCGAGATCGCCGAAATCATTGGCACGCACGATCTCTCGACAACCCGGATGTGCCGCGCGCTCGCCGCTTTCGGACTGCTCACCGAGACCGAGCCGGGCCGATTCCGGCTCACCGACACGGGCGCCCTGCTGCGCACCGATCGGCCGGATTCGCTGAATTCCTTCGTGCAGATGTTCTCCGATCCGGCCATGCAGGCCGCCTGGGGCGAGCTCGGCACCGCGGTGCAGACCGGAAAGCCCAGTTTCGACACGATTTTCGGCGTCGGCTTCTTCGACTACCTGGCCGCCCATCCGCACCTGTCGGCCCAGTTCAACGTGTCGATGCGGCAGGGCACCGCGGCCACGGCCCGAATCCTGCCGCAGCACTACGCGTTCGCGGACTTCCCCACCGTGGCCGATATCGGCGGCGGCGACGGCACCCTGCTGGCCGCCGTCCTGGGCGCGAATCCCGACCTGCGCGGCATCCTGTACGACACGGCGGAAGGTCTCGCCCAAGCCGCGGAAACCCTGTCGGCACAAGGGGTTTCCGAGCGCTGCGCGGTCGTCACCGGCGACTTCTTCGCCGCGGCTCCCGCGGGCGCCGACCTCTATCTGCTCAAGAGCATCATGCACGACTGGGACGACGAGCGCGCCGCGGTCATCCTCGGCCACATCGAGCGGGTGCTGCCCGCGGGTGGGCGGGTGCTGATCATCGAGCCGATCCTGCCCGACGTCGTCGACGACTCCGTTCCGCGCAACATGTACATCAGCGATCTCAACATGCTGGTCAATCTCGGCGGCCGCGAGCGTACCCGCGCCGAGTTCGAAACATTGTGCGCCACGGCGGGTCTCGCGGTCTCGAAGATCACGCAGCTGCCGCCACCGCTCGGCGTCTCGCTGATCGAGGCGAAGCGCGCATGACAGGTGCCGGGCGGCGGCACGAAGACGTCCCCTAGACCGCCGGATCGCTCATGCCCAGCCCGAGGTGTTCGATGTGGTAGACCGCCTCGTCGAGCAGCATCGCCACGTGGTTGTCGTAGAGCGTGTAGATCATGCTGCGGCCCTGGCGGGTGGCGGTGACCAGGCCCATGGCGCGCAGCAGGCGGAGCTGATGCGAGACCGCCGACTGCTCCATCTCCACCGCCTCGACCAGATCGCCGACCGAGCACGCGCCGTGCCGTAGGCGCGTGAGGATGCGCAGGCGGCTCGGTGTGGCCAGTGCCTGCAGCGTGGCCGCGACCGTGGCGGCCGAGTCGGCATCCAGGTGTGCCGGCGGCGTCGTCCTGCCCTGGACTCCATGTCCCACAGCGGTTACTCTACCGCCTGGTGATTACATGAAGACGTCTTCATGTATTCCTATTTGGTGGTTCGAGAACGGAGTCCGGTATGACCGCATCCCTCATGGATCGACCGCGGGCCGCGGACGCGACGCGCCGCGCGCCGAACGGCCGCACCCGGGCGCTGGCGCTGCCGGAGGTGCGCTGGGCCGCGGCCGCGACCGGGCTGTTCGTCGCCGGAGTGGCCGCGCAGTGGGCGGGCGCGCCCGCGTGGATGTGGTGGTCGGCGTATCTGGCCTGCTATGTCAGCGGCGGGTGGGAACCGGCGCTGGCGGGACTGCGTGCGCTGCGGGACCGGACCCTCGACGTGGATCTGCTGATGATCGTGGCCGCGATCGGGGCCGCCGCGATCGGGCAGGTGTTCGACGGTGCGCTGCTGATCGTCATCTTCGCGACATCGGGCGCGCTGGAGGCGGTCCTGACCCAGCGCACCGCCGACTCCGTGCGCAGCCTGCTCGACCTGGCCCCCGATCGGGCGACGGTGCTCGACGACCGGGGTCACGAACGGATCGTCGACGCCGCGGATCTGACGCCGGGCGCGGTGATCGTGGTGCGGCCCGGGGAGCGGATCGGGGCCGACGGCACGGTCGAATCCGGCGGCAGCGACGTCGATCAGGCCTCGATCACCGGCGAACCGCTGCCCGTACCGAAGGCACCCGGCGACGAGGTGTTCGCGGGCACCGTCAACGGCACCGGCGTGCTCCGGGTGCGGGTCGAGCGGGCCGCCGCCGACACCGTCGTGGCCCGGATCGTCGCCATGGTCGAGCGGGCCTCGGCCACCAAGGCCAAGGCGCAACTGTTCATCGAGAAGATCGAGCAGTGGTACTCGGGTGTGGTCGTCGCCGCCACGCTCGCGGTCCTGTTCGTGCCCTTGGCATTCGGTGCGGACCTGCACTCGGCGCTGTTGCGGGCCATGACGTTCATGATCGTGGCCTCGCCGTGCGCGGTCGTCCTGGCCACCATGCCGCCGCTGCTGGCCGCCATGGCCACCGCCGGCCGGCACGGCGTGCTGGTGAAATCGGCGATCGTGATGGAACAGCTCGGCACGGTCACCGCCGTGGCATTCGACAAGACGGGCACGCTCACCCACGGCGAACCGCACCTGGTCGGCGTCCATCCGCTCGGTGATGCCGACGCCGACCGGGTGCTCGGGCTGGCGGCCGCGGCCGAGCACTCCAGCGAGCACCCCATCGCCCGCGCCGTCGTGGCCGCGGCGCGCCAGCGCGGCCTGGACATCCCCGCGACGAGCGGATTCGAGTCGATGCCCGGCCGCGGGGTCCGCGCGGTCGTCGACGGCCGGGAGATTCGCGTCGGCCGCCCGACCGCCACCGTGGCGGACAGTTCGGACCGCGAAGCACTGGAAACCCTTGTCGCCGAGGCGGAATCGCGGGGCGAGACCGCGGTGGTCGTGCTGGTGGACGGCGAACCGGCGGGTGTGCTCGTCGCCGCCGATCGGTTGCGACCGGCGGCCGCGGACACGGTATCGGCGCTGACCCGGCTGACCGGGACGCCGCCGGTGCTGCTGACCGGCGACAATGCCCGCGCGGCCACGGCACTCGCCGGACAGGTGGGAATTCGCGACGTCCGCGCCGGACTGCTCCCCGAGGACAAGGTCACCGCCGTCGCCGCGCTCGAGGCCGACGGGCACCGGGTCGCCCTCGTCGGCGACGGCGTCAACGACGCTCCCGCCCTGGCCGCCGCCCATACCGGAATCGCCATGGGCCGCACCGGATCCGACCTCGCGCTCGAGACCGCGGACGCGGTGATCGTGCGCGACGACCTCACCACCCTCCCGGCGGTGATCGCCCTGTCGCGCCGGGCCGAGCGCGTCGTGGTGGCCAATCTCGTGATCGCCGCGAGCTTCATCACCGTGCTCGTCGTCTGGGATCTCGCCGGTCACCTGCCGCTCCCCCTCGGCGTCGCGGGACACGAGGGGTCCACGGTGATCGTCGGACTCAACGGCATGCGCCTGCTCGCCTCGCGGGCATGGAGCCGCGGCAGGCCATGAATGCCCTCTGGCACAAGCTGATTCGGCCTCGACGCGCGGCATCGCGGCGAATTCCCGGCCTCGGGCCTGGCCGACCGAACTCACCGCGCAGCAGCGCGAACACATGGCGCCGGTATTCGCGGCCATCGCGGAGATGACCGGCCATCCGATGCCCACCGAGCGGGCCGCGCGGATCATCCTGGAGGCGGTCGAGGCCGACCGGCTCTACGCCACCACGCATCCCGATTACGCCCCGCACATCCGTGGCCGCGTCGAGGCGATCGTCTCGGACCTGGTGGCGGACAACTGATCTCGAGCCGGATCAGCCGTCGGTGAGAATACGCGCCGCGGCGTCCAACCCGTCGCCGGTGCCGACGGCAACCAGCACATCGCCCGCGGCGAAGGTGAAGTCGGGACCCGGCGAGGGAATGGCATGCCCGCAGCGCACCACCGCGACGATCGAGGTCTTCGTGCGGGTGCGCATCCGGGTATCCCCCAGCGGCCGACCGGCATACGGCGAGCCGTCGCGAACGGGGAGTTCGCGGGTCGTCACCCCGTCCAGCGCGCTGTGCTCCTCCCGCAGCTGCGCCACCAGCTGCGGTGCCCCGAGCAGAGTGGCCAGCGCCGCCGCTTCCTCCGCGGTCAGCGGAATCTGCTCGGACGCATCCGGATTCCCGGGTTTGCCGACGATGAGATCGATGGTGCCGTCCCGACGATCGATCACCCCCACCCGCCGTCGCGCGTTCCCCAGCGGGAACTCCTTGCGCACCCCGATGCCCGGCAGCGGGGTCACCTCAACGTTCACCTTTTCACCATAACCACGCCGCACCCGGCGGAAACCCGTTGCGGCGGTGGGTGTCCGTATCGATCCCACTAGCAGACCGACCGTTGGTCTGTTATCGTCGGAGGTATGGCGCGCACGGTCAGGGCGGCACAGACGGTTCGGCGGGAGGCGTTCGTCGAGGCGGCCACGCGCCTGATCCGGACCAAGGGCTACGAGCAGATGAGCGTGCAGGACGTGCTCGACGAGCTCGGGGCGTCCAAGGGGTCGTTCTACCACTACTTCGATTCCAAGCGGGCGCTGCTGGTGGCCGTCAGCGACCGCATGACCGAGGCCGCGGTGGCGGGCCTGACCCCGATGCTCGAGGATCCGTCGCGCACCGCACTGCAGAAGCTACAGGCCGTGTTCACCGGCCTGGCCGACTACACCGGCACCCGCCGCGACCTGGTACTGGCGGTATTGGAGACCTGGCGCTCGGACGACAACGCGATCGTGCGCGAACAGGTGCGGCGCAGCGGGGCACGGCGGCTGCGGCCGGTGCTGTCGGCGCTCGTCGCGCAGGGCGTCGACGAGGGCGCGTTCGCCGCCGTCGAGCCGGAGGAGACCGCGATCGTCATGGCGTCGATGCTGTACGGATTCCAGGAGACCGGCACCGACCTGTTCTTCGCCCGCCGCGGCGGGGAGATCTCCTTCGATGCCGTGCTGCGCGCCAACGCGGCGAATCTGGCCGCCCTCGAACGACTTCTCGGCCTGCCCGCCGGATCGCTCGAGGGCCACGACGAGGCGACGCTGCGCCTGTGGTTCGACGGATGAACGGAGTGGTCATGAGCAACGTCTATGTGAAGTCGTTCGGCTCGCTGGCGGCACTGCTGGCCGGGCTGGGTGCCTTGGCTTTTCTGTCGGCCTGGACCCTGAGTTATTGGCAGGCGTGGGCCTTCCTGGCGGTATTCGGCGGGTCCGGGGTGCTGATCATGCTGTATCTCATCCGCCACGACCGCGCGCTGCTGGAGCGGCGGATGTCGGCCGGGCCGACGGCCGAGACCAGGGCCAGTCAGCGGATCATCATGTCCGTGGCGTCCCTGGCCTTCTTCGCGCTGCTGGTCGTGCCCGGGCTGGATCACCGCTTCGGTTGGTCGTCGGTGCCCGCCTGGCTGAGTGTCGTGGCCGATGTGGTGATCGCGCTCGGCATGCTGATCGTGTTCCTGGTGTTCCGGGAGAACTCGTTCACCGCGGCGACGATCAAGGTGGCGGCCGATCAGCGGGTGGTGTCCACCGGGCCGTACGCGCTGGTCCGGCACCCGATGTACACGGGCTCGCTGCTGTATCAGATCGCGATGCCGATCGCGCTCGGATCCTGGTGGGGGCTGGTCGTTTTCGTGCCCCTGGTGCCGATCATGCTGTGGCGGATCTTCGACGAGGAGCGGTTGCTGACGCAGAGCCTGCCGGGATACGGCGAGTACGCCCGTCACACGCGCTACCGGTTGGTCCCCCAGGTGTGGTGACCTCCGGCGTGCGTCACCCTCGAATGAGGTCGCACAGTTCGTCCGCGAGTTCCGGGGTGGCCGCCACGACCCCGCTCCAGCGGCGGGTGAGGTCGGTATCGAAGGCGATCGGGCGGCCGTAGGCGTCCACGACCGCCCCGCCCGCGGCACCTACGAGGACCGTCGCCGCCGCGATATCCATCAGCCGATGCGTATCGCTGCCCGTGTCGACGAAGGCGTCCACGGCACCCGTCGCCACCAGGGCGGCGTCCAGGGTGCTGCAGCTGAGGATGCGAATCCTGGTGGCGGCCCGGGCAACTCGCGACCAAGCGTCCCAATTGCGCGGGTGCGGGCGCAGCATCGACACCGCCGACTCCCCCACCGATCGCCGCCCGCTCGTGCCGAAGGCGGGGCGCCCGGCGGCCGCCCACCAGCGCTCGCCGGTGTGCAGCCAGACGGTCATCGCCTCGGTGAACTCGCCGTCGACGGCGACCGCGGCGCTGAAGCACGCCAGCGGCACCCCGGCCGCCGCGTTGGCCGACCCGTCCACGGGATCGATGACCAGGCTGACCGCGGAGCCGACATCGATCCAGCCCCGTTCCTCCGACAGCACGTTCACCCCGGCGGCGGTGGCCGCCGCGATGACGGCCTCCTCCACCAGCACGTCGATCAGCATGGTGGGGGTGCCGTCGGCGCCGTCCATGGCCACGGCCGCGAGCTGCGCGGGCGAATGGTTCGCCAGCGCCTCCCCGTACGCCTCCAGTGCGGCGTCCGCCGCGGCAAGGAGCGCCGTATCGGCGTGTTCCCCAATGTATTTCGTACTGATCATGTGTCTCCTCACGATGTGGCGCGGCGTAGCCACATGGCCACGCCCTCTACCGCCATCACCACGGCGAACACCATCAGCACGATCGTGGTGACCACGTCGAACTGCAGCACCCTGGTGGCGTTGATGAGGTAGAAGCCGATTCCGCCCGCGCCGACCACGCCGAGCAGGGTGGCGGCGCGGATGTTGACGTCGAGCTGATAGCACAGGTGCGCGATGAGCGCGGGCGCGCACTGGCGCAGTGTCGCGGCGCCGAAGACCTGCACGCGGGTGGCGCCGGTGGCCGAGACCGCCTGCTGCACGCGCACATCGGTCTCCTCGAGGGAGTCGGCGATCAGCTTGCCGAACAACCCGATGGTCCCGACGGCGAGGGCCAGCGCACCGGCCTGCGCGCCCAGTCCGGTGATCACGATGAACAGGATCGCCAGAATCAGGTCCGGGATGCCGCGCACGGTGACGATGGCCATCCGGAACGCCCGGGCCACCCGCGGGCTCGGCGCGACATTGCGAGCCGCGAAGGCGCCCACCGGAAGTGCGATCAGGAATCCGAGAAACGTTGCGGCAAGCGCGATCTGCACCGTGACGAGCAGCTGATCGACCAGCTCGCCCCAGATCCCGCCGCTCGCGGGCGGGAAGAACAGGCCCAGCGTCTGCGGCAGCGTCGACAGCCCCTCCCCGATCCGCGACAGCTCCAGATCGGCTCCGCGCACGGCGGCCACAAGCACCACCACCGTGACGGCGGCATAGCAGGCGCCGCGTATCCGCCCGGCCGTCCACGGCGGGCTGATGCGGTACCGCCCGTCGGGCGCGACACCCGCGGATTCGCCTGTGGCCCACCCGTTGTCGGCCCGCCGCAACCAGGCGGTGAAGCGGCGCCACGGCCCGCGCCGGGCGGTCGCCGCCGGGCCGAGCAGCGCGCGGCGCACCGCCCCGGACAGCAGCTCCACCGCGACGCACAGCGCCAGCACGAACAGCGCCAACGCCAGCGCCCGCCGGTACTGCATGGTGCGCGTCGCCATCGACAGTTCCATGCCGAGCCCGCCGACGCCCACATACCCCAGCAGCACCGAGGTCCGCAGATTGATATCGAAGCGGTGCAGCGCGGTCGCGACGAACGCGGGCAGCGCCTGCGGTAACACCGCGCCGGTGAGCTGCTGCGCCCACCCCGCGCCCGCCGCCCGCAGCGCGTCGCGGGGGCCGGGCGCGGTGTCCTCGATCGCGTCGCCGTACAGCTTGCCGACCATGCCGACCGAATGGATGCCCATGGCCAGCACACCGGCGAGGGTGCCGAGCCCGAACAGCCGCAGGAACACGATGGCCAGCACGATATCGGGAATCGCCCTGGCCACCACGATGATCGCGCGCGCACCCCAGCGCGCGGGCACACCGGGCGTGGTGTTGCGCGCCGCCGCGACCGCCACCGGCACACTGAGCAGCACGCTCAGCAGGGTGGCGCAGGCGACGATCGCCAGCGTCTGCCCGGTCATCGCCGCCAGCTCGCCGGGCGCCGGGAAATCCAGTGGGAGCGCGCGGGACAGGAAATCGGCGGCATTGCCGAGGCTGTCGGCGACGGTCGCGACATTGAGCCGCAGCGCCGCGACCGACCACACCGATGCCGCCGCCCACGCCACCAGCACCGCGGTGACACCGATCGCGGTGGCCGAGGGCCGCGGAATCGTCGGTGATTCGAATGGCCTTGCGGGCTCGGGTCTTTCGGGTGCGAGCACGGACACGGAGATCACACCGGCTGCGGGACCGCGGCGGCCACCGTGGAGTAGATGGACATGGTCTCGGTCCGGTCGATCGCCGACATCGGCTTGTCGACGACCACGCGCCCGGCGCGCAGCCCGACCAGCCGATGCCCCCACGACAGCGCCAGCTCGACCTGGTGCAGGCTGCACAGCACCGTCAGGTCGTCCTCGGCGGCGATCGCGGAGATCAGCGCCATCACCTGGGCGGCCGATTCCGGGTCCAGCGAGGCCACCGGCTCGTCGGCCAGCAGGATCCGCGGCCGCTGCACCAGCGCCCGCGCCACCGCGACGCGCTGCTGCTGGCCGCCGGAGAGGGTGTCGGCGCGCTGGAACGGGCGGTCGGCCAGGCCGACGCGGTCGAGCTGCTCCATCGCCGCCCGCCGCACCGACTTCGGGTAGGTGAACAATCCCAGCCGCGGCCCGCGCAGCGACCCCAGCGCGCCGGTGCACACGTTCTCCAGCACGGACATGCTGCCGACCAGATGGAACTGCTGGAATACGAAGCCCACCCGGCGGCGCAGCGCCCGCAGCTCCCGCCCGCCCGCCGCCGCGACGTCGCGGCCGAGGACCGTCACCGCCCCGGCGTCGGGGGTGTGCAGCCCGTCGACCAGCCGCAGCAGCGTCGACTTGCCCGAGCCGGACTGGCCGAGCAGTGCCACCACCTCACCCGGGTGGATCTGCAGCGAGACGTCCGCCAGCGCGCTCACTCGCGGACCGAAGTTCTTGTGGACGCCGTCGAAGACGACGGCGGGGGCCAGGACGCGATCGATCGTCGCGCCCAGCGCCCGGTCCGGATCGGACATGACGTTCTCCTCCGGCAGATCAGGAATTGCAGGCTTGCGCTCGGGTGACCTTGCAGACCTGCCGGACACCGTCGTAGAGCGAATCCTGAACGGGGACATAGCCGTACTTCACGCCGTCGGGCAGCGCGCAGTCCGCGCCGGAGCAGCGACCGGCGGCCGTCAGCGCCGGGATGTTCAGCTGGTCACGGAAGATCGCGGTCAGCTTGTCCTGCAGCGGCGCCGACAGCGTGGTGCTGATCGCGATGGGGCTGGTGGGGATGGTCGGCGACCGCCAGATCACCCCGACATCGCCCGGCTTCAGCTGGCCCTTGTCGGGCATCGTCTTGTCGACGATGGTGTCGTAGGCGAACCCCGCGTCGCACTGACCGTTCAGCACGGCCAGCACCGAGGCATCGTGCCCGCCGGCGAACACGGGGGTGACGTCCTTCTCCGGATCGATGCCCGCCTCCTTCAGCCCCGCGGACGGATACAGGTAGCCCGAGGTCGACGAGGGATCGACGAAGCAGACCTTCTTGCCGCGGAAATCGGCCAGCGAGGCGATGGGTGACCCCGCCTTGGTGATCGCGTAGGAGACGTAACCGGGTTTGGCGTCGGCGGCGTCGACGGGCGCCGCGATCGCCGTCGTCGGCACGCCGCTGTCCTTGGCCATCGCGTAGGAGAACGGCCCGTATCCGGCGATCTGCACCTTGCCCGCGCGCTGGCCCTCGATCACACCGGCGTAGTCGGTGGCGTTCTGGAACTGCACCTTGTGACCGGTCTCCCGCTCGATCACCTCGGCCACCAGCCGGTACTGCTGCTGCAGGCTGCCGGAGTTCTCCGAGGGAATCGAGGCCAGCACCAGCGTGTCCGGATCGCCGGTGCTCGTGTTGTCGGCGCTGGAACCGCAGCCGGTCAGGCCCAGCACCGCGACCGCGGTCGCGGCGGCGACCCCGAGGGAGCGGAAGATGTTGCTACCCATGTGACGTTGACTCCTTTGTTGCCCGTTCCCCGCCACCACGACGGTCCGTGACGGCCGTGTCCGGCACGGCAACCAGCGGTTAACCGCAGCGGAATGGCTGGGGGCGGGTGCCGTGGGTTGTCGGTTCAGTGCGCGCGCAGCACCGCCCGCACCACCGGGCATTCGTGCTCGAGGCCGACGAGGATCAGATCGGCCCGCCGCTGCGGTTCGAGGGTGCCGCGATCGGTGAGCCCGACCGCCGCCGCCGGTCCCGCGGTGACCAGGGATACGGCCCGGGCCAGCGGCAACGTCGCATCGCCCGCCAGCATGAATACGGCCGCGAGCAGCGCCGACGGCAGATAGTCCGAGGCCAGCGCCGTCACCAGCCCCAGGCGCGCCAGCGTCTGCGCGGACACATTGCCCGAATGCGATCCGCCGCGCAGGACGTTGGGACCGCCCATGATCACCGCCATCCCCCGGGCCCGCGCCTCCCGTGCCGCCTCCTCGGTGGTCGGGAACTCCGCGACCGCGCCGCCGCGCCCGGCCAGGTCCGCGATCTCGGCCGCGGATTCCGGATCGTGCCCGAAGATCCGCGCCACGCCGGTCGCGGCCTGTCCGGCCAGCCACCGCATGGAGTCCTCGCGCACCGCCAGGTTCGCGGCGCGTTCGCGGGCGATCTCGTCGACCTGCGCGCGGGCCTCCTCGGCGGACAGACCCTGCATGGTGGCGAGGTAGGTCTCGTAGTAGGTGCGGTCCGCGTACTGTCCGATGCCGGGCGTGTGGTCCTCGTGGGAGATGACCGCGGGCACGTCCGAGGTGAATTGTCCTCGGCCCGAAGCCTTTTCGACGTGATCGGTCAGTGCCGCCAGGCCCGGCGCGCAGCGCACGTCCAGCCGGTGCAGCACCCGGTGGTCGACCAGACCCGCCGTCTCCCGGTCGTTCCAGACCGCGATCGCCTCGCACATGTCCAGCGCCGACTGCACGCTGCGCCTGTCGCGGGCGGTCTGCCGATTGGAGAACGAGGCGCCGTGGAAGACCGTGGTGATCCCCGCCGCCCGCAGCTTGCCCTCGAACGACATCATCGAAAACAGCCACGGCAGTTCGGCTCCCGGCCGCGGCAGCCGCTCGCGCTCCAGCCCGTCGGAGTGCACGTCGACCAGGCCGGGCAGGCACATCAGCCCGCCGCCGTCGACATCGGCCACGGTCCCGGCCCGGCTCGGCCCCACCTCCGCGATCCGCCCGTCCCGCACCACGATTCGGGCGTCGTCGAGCACCCGGTCCGGTAGCACCGCCCGCACATGCCCCAGCACGTAGTCGCGGGGCGACTGCGGCAGCGACCAGGCGGGCCGGTCCAGGGTGTCCAGAATCGCGTTCATGCCGCGACCCCCAGCACCTCGGCGGGGCTGCCGTGCTCGGCGACCAGCCCCTCGCTGAAGCGGAGGACGCGGTCGGCGAGGCGGTGCATGGCCTCGAGGTCGTGGAAGACCGCGAGCACGGCCACTCCGTCGGCGGACAGGGCGGCGATGAGGTCCAGTGCCCGATCGCGATTGGCCGGGTCGAGTGCCGACACCGGTTCGTCGAGCAGGAGCAGGCGCGGCGGGTGCACGGTCCCGGCGGCGATGTTCACGCGCTGCCGTTCGCCGCCGGACAGCACGCCGCAGTCCACGTCCCACAGCGTTTCGTCCAAGGCCAGTCGTCGCAGCGCCGCAGCGGCCGCGTCGCGGGCCTCGGCGCGGTCCAGCCCGCGTCGCCGTCCCGCCGCCGCCACGACCTCGAGCGGCCCGGTTCGCGGTGGCGCGGAAAGGAATTGGGAGACATAGCCCAGCTCGCGGCCGCGCAGCCGGGCCATCTCGCGATCGCTGAGCGCGGTGATATCCACGGGCCCCGCGGCCGTTGCGAGTGTCACGGTGCCCGCATCCGGCAGATAGCTGCGGTAGACGCAGCGCAGCAGGCTCGACTTCCCGGCGCCGCTGGGTCCCGCGAGGGCCACGTGCTCGCCCGCGGCGACGTCCAGGTCGATGCCGCGCAGCGAGGTCACCGTGCGGCCGTCGATGGTGTGCAGCGTGAAGGTCTTGTGCAGTCCCCGCACCGACAGTACGGGGGGTGGGGCGGTTGTCATTCGAGTCACCTCCGGGCCGCGGCGACGAGCCGCTGAGTGTAGGGGTGGTGCGGATCCTGGAACAGCTGATCGGTGAGCCCGCGCTCGACGACGCGGCCGACGTTCATCACCAGGCAGCGGTCGGTGAGCGCCTCGATGACCGCGAAGTCGTGACTGACCACGACGGCCGCGGTATCGCGCTCGGCGAGCAGCTTGCGCAGCAGATCGAGCACCCCGGCCGCGACCGAGGCGTCCAGGCCGGTGGTCGGCTCGTCCAGCAGCAGCACGCGCGGGTCGGTGGCCAGCGCCTTGGCGATCTGCACGCGCTGGCGCATGCCGCCGGAGAAGGTGTGCACCGGGTCGTCCATGCGGGCCAGCGGCACCTCCACCTGCTCGAGCAGATACGCCGCGCGGTCCCGGATCTCGTGATAGTTGCGCCAGCCCGCGGCGGTCAGCCGTTCGGCGACATTGCCGCCAGCGGAGACGGTCATCGTCAACCCGTCGGCCGGGTTCTGATGCACCAGGCCGATCGTGTCGACCCGCAGTGCCCGCCGGGCCGCGGCGTCGAGCCCGAACACGTCGGTGCGGCCGCCGTCCACCGAGGCGAGGAACATCGAACCGGCCGTTGCCTTTTCGTCGCCGACCAGGCAGCGCAGCACCGTGGACTTGCCGGAGCCGGACTCCCCGATGAGCCCGAGCGCCTCGCCGGGGGCGACATCGAAATCGACGTCCCAGGCCGCCACGACCGCGCCGGTCGCCGGGCTGATCGCGGTGCCGGTCCGCGGGCCGGTGCCCGGCACGGCGGCCGCGCCGCCGGGACCGTGCACCTTGCCGACACCGCGGGCCGCCAGCGTCCAGCCCTGCTCGGTCGCCGGGACCGCGGCGTGCGGGGCGGCGCCGTGGTCGCGCGGTGACGCGTCCCGGCGCGCCCGTGCTCGCCGCGCCGGATCGGGCAGGAACCGCAGGGGAGCGTGCGCGGCATGGCGGGCCGCGTCGACGTCTCCGTCGAGAGTCCTTGTGCACCACTCGATATCGCTGCACGCCACGCGCCCGCCCGGCGCCTCGACCAGGAAGGTGTCGGTACTCCCGCAGCGCACGCAGCGCGGGTCGGCGGCGACCTCCACCTCGAACGGCACGTCGTCGAAGGTCAGCGGCCGCACGTCGGTGTGGGGCGGGACGGCGAAGATGCGCTTTTCCCGGCCCGCGCCGAACAGCGTCAGGTGCGGGGAATCGTCGAGGCGGGGCACATCCCAGCGCGGGATCGGCGTGGTGATCATGACGTAGCGCCCGTCGACCAGTACGGGATAGCCGGTGCTCTTGGTGATCACGCCGTTGCGGACGATGTCCTCGTACAGGCTCACCCACATCATGGAGTAGTCGGCCTCGGCGTGCATGCGGGCGCATTCGGCCACCGACTTCTGCACTCCGCGTAGCGGTTCGGCGACCGGCACCTGCAGCACCAGGGTCTGGCCCGCGGCCAGGGGCTCCTCCGGAATCCGATGGCGGCTCTGCACCACGGTGGCCTCGCGGCTGTCCTGAGTCTGCTCGCACCCCTCGCTGGCCACGATCAGCCGCCGCAGATTCGTGGCGTTGACGCCGTCGTCGTCGCCCTGGTCGATGACCTTGACGGTGTCCTCGGCGCCGATCAGCCCGAGGGTGACCTGCAGTCCGCCCGAGCCCCAGCCGCGCGCCACCGGCATCTCGCGCGAGCCGAACGGCACCTGATAGCCGGGCACGCACACCGCGGTCAGTGTGGCGCGGCGGATTTCGCGTTTCGACCCCTCGTCGAGAATGCCGCGCCGGGTCGCCGCCGCGTCGATCTCGGTGAGCAGTGCTGTGGTGGAGGATGTTTCGCCGGCCGGGCGGTCGGTGGTGGTCAGCACGTCGGTCATCAGCAGGTCCTTCCGATGGGTTCGGCCGTCCGCTCGGCCACGGGATCCACCGCGCCGTCGACGCCGCGCACCGCGCGCTTGCGGTCGGTCATGGAGCGGAAGGTCACGTAGTGCGGGAGCTTGAGATGTTCGAGGAAGCCGCACGAGTCCAGGCCGTCGGTGGTCAGCAGCAGCACCTGTTCCAGGCCGTCGGTATCGCCGAAGCGGCGGCAGGCGATGTCGAGGTTGGCCATCGCGATGGCCTTGCGCTCGTTGTGGCCGAAGCACAGCCCGTAGCCGATATCGAAGCGGCTGCGATCCTCGTCGACACCGTCGAGATCCTCGATCGCCTCGCATTCGCTGCCGCGAATATCGCCGATCCGCACCGGATTTCCGGTGTGCGGGTGCCGGATTCGCACCGGCATCCGGCCGTGGCGCACCTCACCCAGCGTCACCTCGTGCAGATTGCCCTCGGGCCCGCGGATGGAGCGGTACCACGTGTTGACCAGGGCGCCGGTCTCCGCGCGGGCCATGGCGGCCAGGGTCGCCGAGCGCGGCGCGGGCGGGCGGGCGGGTTGGCGGGCGATATCGAACGGCGGTGTGTGGTGGCCGTTCGCGGGCCGGTGGTCCACCAGCAGGTCCATCTCGCGCAGCATGTCGGAGAACCGGCGCGGATGCGGTTGGCGGACAGCGCGTTCGGTGGTGTTTGGGGCCCCGGACGAGGCCGCGGTGGGCGCCGGTTCCGCTGTGCGGTCCAGCATGCGGCCGGTGTAATCGCTGGTGCGGCCGAGCAATTGGGGACCGTCGGGCGTGCGGTGCGCGGGCACGATGCGGCGCAGCACGGTCATCTCGTCCGGATCGATCGGCTCGCTGACGGCCAGCCGCGGCAGCGTGGACGCGTGCGCGCGCACCAGATGCGAGGCCTCGATGATGTCCCCCTCCGCCTGGCGCAGGGCATCGGCGGCGGTGTCCTCGTCGTAGAGCCCGCCCTCCCCCATCACCCGGTCGACGGCCAGCCGCATGCGGCCGGTGATCTGCGCGGTCGTCAGCGGCGGGGCCGGATCGGCATCCCTGGCGCCGCGCACCAGCGACTCGGCGGCGAGGACCGCGTCGAGTCCGCCGCGTGCTCCCGAATATCCCATGTCAGTTGGCCTTTCCGAATTCGGCGAGGGTGGTGCGGGGCACCCCGGCGAGATCACCCGCGGCGTCGACGAACAGCAGGTCGACGCCCGCGGGGAAGGTCGCGGTCAGTTCCCGGCGGGCGGCCCAGAACTCCGCGCCGACGGTGGGCGCGAAGTCGAGCGACTCCCGGACACCCGGCCCGCTGAGCAGCGCGGACGGGCCGCCGTGCAGCGCGTCGACCGCGCAGATCACCGTCGCCCCGTCCTCCGGCCGCAGCGCGGTGCCCACGGCTACGGCGCGCAGTTCGGCGGCCGTGACGGGCCGCAGCGCGGTGACGTACGCGGCGGCCTCGAGCGCCGCCACGGGAGCGCCGGTCGCCACCGCGACGGACTCGACCCATTCCTCGCCGCCGAGCAGATGAATCCGGGTCTCGAGGTCGGCCAGCGCCAGGACCGGCAGCAGCGCCGCGGGAAACTCGGTGGCGGGCAACGAGACCGCGACACCCGGCCGGGCGAACGCCGCCAACACCGCTCGGTAGACCTGTTGGGCCTGAACGGGATTCAGCCCCGCGCCCAGCGTCGCGCGTGTGTCGGTCATCAGGTCAGCTCCTCGAAGTGAACGATGGTGGGCGCCAGGCGATCCCATTCGGCGAGTTCGGCCTCGTGCCGGTCGCGCTCGACCCGGGCGCACAGCTCGAGCACGGCGCGGGCCTGGGGCCGCCCGGCCTGCACCTCCGCATCGCAGACCGCCGCGGCCAGCGTCGCGGCGCGGTCGTCGCCCATCCGCACGGCCCATCCGCGCGCCCCGGCGAGTGCCACCTCGGCCCGGCAGGCCAGCACGTCGCCGAGGAAGAAGCGGTCGTAGGCGATCGGTTCGCGCACCTGGGCGGCCACGGTGCCGACCTCGGGCGCCGTGAGCACCGTCGGCTCGGCACCGTCGGCCAGGCAGGCGTCGGCGAGTTCGATCAGGTCGCTCGGCGCCGCGACGGCGAGCAGCTCGGCCACCCGCTCCCGGCTGTAGGCGTGCACATTCATTGCTGGACAACCCCTTTCGTCACCATCGCGTTCTCGGCCGCGGCACACGGCTCGGAACCGATCTCCATCACCACCCGCACGGCGTCCCCGCGCATCCAGGCCTTGCTGTATGTGAGGGCGCGGCCGGTCTCCGCGTCCCGGTTGACGCTCTCGACCACCCACACCGGCACCGGCGAGATCAGCCGCAGCGTCTTCTGCACGTCGGCAGGCGGCAGGTCGGAGGCGGCGCGGCACCACGACCGCACCGAGCGCACATGGCCGATCTGCCGCAGTACCTCGTCGAGGGATTCCTCCACGCGCATCGCATCGGCCAGCTCCGGCGCCGCGGCGTGCAGGATCCACTCGGATCCGAGCGCGGCCACGACGTCGTCGATGAAGCTGAGCCGGGTCATGTGGTGGGCGATCGTCCCCTCCGGTACCTCCAGCCGCCGCGCGCAGTCCGCGGGCAGCGGCGCCACGGACTGTTCGAGCACCACCGACCGCGGCACCGCCCCGGCGGCACGGACGGTGTGATGCCACGAGGGGCGGCGGTCGTGGGCGATGACGTAATCGATCGGCGAGCTGACGAACGTCCCCGAACCCTGCACGCGGCGCACCCGCAGCCGGCGTTCGAGCTCCTGCACCGCCGCGCGGGCCGCCGCCCGCCCCACGCCGAACCGCTTCATCAGCACGTGCTCGCTGTCGAGCCGCGTGCCGGGCCGCAGCTGCGCGATCTCGCTCTCGAGCTGGTCGGCGATCGTCTGATACCGGTGTTCGGGCATGCCACGACCCTGGCCGCCCGAGTTGTACGGACAAATGCCCGTCAGGTAACCGGCGCTGTAACGCAACTGAACATGCAAGGAAGTTGTTCGCGGCGGTTTACACCCCCGACCCCGCCCCGTGCGGTAATAATAGAACACGTTCCAATTCGAGGAGGAGAGAATCATGGCCATCGTCCACTCGATCGCGGCCGCCGACGGGCGCCGCCGGCTGACCCTGGACAGTCCGGTGGATCGGCAGCGCATCGACGAAATCGACGTCGCCACCGCGGCGGATGTGGACGAGGCGGTCGCGCGCGCCCGCGCCGCGCAACCGGAGTGGGCCGCCCGGGATGTCGCCGAGCGCGCCCGGATCCTGCGTCGAGCGGTGGATGTGCTCGTCGCGCGCCGCGACGAGATCATGGACACAGTGCAGGCCGAGACCGGCAAGCCGCGGGTGGAGGCCATGGCGGTGGAGATCGTGCCCTCCTGCGACTTCCTCACCTACTGGAGCGGCCGCGCCCGCCGCGATCTGCGCCCGGAACGCCGCAAGCTGCACGGCTACCTGCGGCCGCTGAAGAAGCTCTACATCAACTACCAGCCGCTCGGCGTGGTCGGCGTGATCACCCCGTGGAACGGGCCGTTCGTCCTGTCGCTCAATCCCGTCGTCCAGGCCCTGCTGGCCGGAAACACCGTGGTGCTCAAGCCTTCCGAGGTGACGCCACGATCCGGCGAATGGGTGGTGCGGATACTGCACGAGGCCGGTGTGCCCGCCGATGTGGTCCAGGTGCTGCACGGCGACGGCGAAACCGGTGCCGCGCTGGTGAATTCGGATATCGACAAGGTGTGCTTCACCGGCAGCGTGGGCACCGGCCGCAAGATCGCCACGGCGTGCGCGCAGCGGCTGATCCCGTGCACGCTGGAGCTGGGCGGCAAGGACGCCATGATCGTCTGCGCCGACGCCGATCTCGAACGCGCCGCCGCGGGCGCGGTGTATCTGTCCATGTTCAACACCGGCCAGGTGTGCATGAGCGTGGAACGGATCTACGTGGTGGACAGCGTGGCCGACGAGTTCATCCGGCTGGTCTCACAGCGCGCCGCGACGGTCACCTACGGTCCCGGCGGCGACACCGATATGGGCCCGCTGTTCTGGGACCGCCAGATCGACGTGGTCTCCCGGCATGTCGACGACGCCAAGGCCAAGGGGGCCGACGTGGTCGTCGGCGGCGCCCCCGCCGCGGGCAACGGCCTGTACTTCCAGCCCACCGTCGTGCTCGGCGCCACCCACGACATGGAGGTGATGACCGAGGAGACGTTCGGGCCGGTGGCGTCCATCATGCGGGTGCGCGACGAGGAGGAGGCCATCCGCCTCGCCAACGACAGCCGCTACGGGCTCAGCGGCTCGGTCTTCACCAAGGACGCCGCCAAGGCCCGGCGCATCGCGGCCCGGATCACCACCGGATCGGTCGTGCACAACGACGCGGCCGTCATCTACGGGGTCCCCGAGGCGCCCTTCGGCGGCCGCAAGAACAGCGGGGTCGGCCACGTCAACGGCACCGACGCCCTGCGCGGCTTCACCCACGCCCAGCCGATCCTCATCGATCGGTGGCAGACCAAGGCCGAAAGCCTCTGGTATCCCTACTCCGACAAGACGATTCGCAGCCTGGAGGCGGTCGTCCGCCACGGCTTCGGCAACCGCGTCCTGCGCCGATTCCTGTCCTGAGCGCCCTCAAACCTCCCGCACCCGGACCCGGACGCGGTCCGGATGCCCCCGGGTGAGGACCGGGATGCTCTCCACCGAGACCTGGTCGCCGGACTTCACCGCTCCGCTGCCGGTCGCGTCGACATGCACCCGCACCTGGTAGTGCGCGCGCGGATCGACCGCGGCGACGGTGATCTCGAAGCGCAGGGTCTCCCCCGGTTTCACCGTGACGTCCGCGAGGTCGAGACGAGCGACCTCGACCGCCGCGGCATCGGCGCGGCCGACATCGGAGATCGTCACGCGCACGGTCGCATCCGACCGCGGCGTGGCGCTCGCGTCGAACACGATCTCACCGCTCACGACGGCCGAGGCGCTCGTCGTCACCGTCAGCCGTTCAGCACGGCGTAGCGCGCCTCGAACGTGACCGGCACGTTGGTCACGTTCCGGACCTCGATGAACCACTTCACGAGGTTGGCGGCCTGCCGGGTATTACGGATCTTGCATTCGATCTGAGCGCCGCCGTCGACCGCGGGTGCGGTCGGCACGACCATCCAGGACACGTTCTGCGCGGCATTCCAGCTGTGTGTGAACCAGCTGCGCGTCTGTCCTGCGTTCACCGTTCCGGTGAACTGGGTTCCGAATTGCATTGCTACCCCTTGTCGTTCATCATCGGCCCGGCATCCGCCGACCCGGTGTCGGCGCCCGCGCGGGCGCGCTCGATCTCCTGCACCAGCCATGCGGGCGGTGCTCCCATATCGGCCGGGCCGCCGTTGGCGCTGTCGCCGACCATCGCGTCGGCCGCCGCGACGGCGCTGCTGCCGCCCGCGTCGTACACGTCGCCCGCACCGGCCCGGGCCGCGGTGGTCATGACCGACCCCGCCGCGGGCGACACCTCGGTTTCGATGGTGATTCGCATCGTTGTCTCCTTCCCGATTCCCCGGCTCACGCCCACCGGTCGCTCCAGCCGAGGACGTCGTAGCGCGCCTCGACCGTCACCGGATACGACTGCAGGTTCCGGATCTCGACGAAATACTTCAGCAGCCGGTCGGTCTGCCGGGTCAGCTGCACGTGCCATTCGATCTGCGCGGGCCCGTCGACCGGCGGCGCGGTCGGCACACACGTCCAGGCGACGAACCAGTACGCGGGCCAGCTGTGGGTGAACAACCGCGCCGTGGAGTTCGCGGCGACGGTGGTGGTGAATTGCGTTGCGCTCCAGGACCGGCTCGGTTCCAGCTGCGGATACAGCGCCCGCACGGCGGCGATGTCACCGGCGCTCAACCCGTTTCGCTGCCCGATCGTCTCACCGTGCAGGGTCTCGATGGTGGTGCGCCCGTCGATGCCGAACGCGGTCGGACCGTAGTGCATGAGCGACCCGAAGTCGTAGGCGCCGATATCGTCGCCGTCGACGATGTGCTGATTGAAGTTGTGTTCCTGACCGGCCTGAATGTTCTCCCACAGAATGCGCACATTGCGGGCCCGATCCTCCCGGCTCTGCTCGTGCCACAGCCCGACGGCATGCCCGACCTCGTGCACGGCGGCGCCGAAGCCGCACCCCGCGGCCAGCGAGATCACCTGCTGCCCACCTTGCATGCCGACCGACGACCAGCACCCGTCGCGCACCTCGAAGGACACGAAATTCGGGTACCGGTCGGCATTGGCCGCGGTGCGCTCGACGAACCGGATCCGCGTGTGCTGCTCCCAGTGCGCGAGCGCTGCCCGCACCCGATCGCGCAGCGACGCCACCGTGGTGTAGGGCACCAGGCCGCCCGGCCATCGGTAGCGCTGCCCGGTGATGCCGATGCCGTGCGCGATCTGCGCGTCGGCGGAGGCGTTGCCGCTCACCGACATTCGATCGCGCGGCACCCCTTCCATCTCGTACCGGATCCGGTCGAGCTCCGCCGCCGTCCCCAGCATGATGTCGCCCTCGAAGAAGGCGAGATCGTCGATCACGGAGTACTCCACCGGCTTGATCGTGAAGGCCTGAATACCGGTGACATAGCTGTTGCGCACGTCCTTCGACGACCGGAACATCAGGTCCTCGCAAGACTTTTCGGCCGTGCCCACGGCCGTGGCCGCCGCCGTATCCTCATACGCCAGCGACGACCCAGGATTGTCTCCCATTTCGTGACTCCCTTGGACGAATCGATACTCGTCAGGAGACGGACGGCCGCTGCGACGCTGTAGATTCCCCCGGTGCTCCCGATGAGCACGTCTCAGTGTTCTCCGATGCGGCACGGATGTCGCGGGCCTTCGGTCCTCAACCGGTCAGAGGCCCTTGACGGGCTGTTCCGCCGCTCCCGGGCGATCACCTCGTGTGTTCGGCTTCTTCGGCCCCCGCCCTGGATCCGGTCGCGATGGCTCGAGTCCCGGCCTCCCGCCGAGTGAACGCAGTACGCACACTACCGACATCCACTCCGGTTCAAGGGCTTTGCCGCGAAAAGGGGATCAATCCGCGGGCAGGACGACTCCGCGGGCGGCGGCCTCGGCGGCGACCTCGTCGGGATAGATATTGCGCAGCAGGTACAGGTCGCGTCCCAGCTTCCAGCCGGGCGCCAGGGTGAGGGCATACCGTTCGAAATAGCCGAGTTGCTTGCCCAGCAGGATCAGCGGCTCCGGACCCGTCACCCCGCGGTCCTTGCCGAAATCGAGCAGCCGCGAGGTGATCGTCTTCAGGTCGAGGTTCGCCAGTTCGCCGGAGAGTATGGGGCCCAGCACGATCGCCAGCTGCATTCCGATCGCCGCGTCGTCGCCGCTCTGGCCGGGGAACAGGTCGAGTTCGCGCATGGCCGCGGCGACGGGGGTGAAATCGCCGTCGAACGCGCTGGCGTAGAACATCGCCCGCACCAGCCTGCGCCACGGCTCGGACATCGTGCCGACGATGCCGAAGTCCAGGACGCCGAGGCGGCCGTCGTCGAGCAGCCACAGGTTGCCCGCGTGCACATCACCGTGGAACAACCCGTGCACGCACACCCCCTCCAGCCACATCTTGACCAGCCGCCGGATGATGATCTCGGGGTCGTCGTGGGCGGCGGCGACCGCGTCGGATCGATCCAGGGGCACCCCGTACAGCCGCTGCATGCACAGCACCGTGCGACCGCAATACCGCCAATACACCTCGGGCACAACAACGTTCTTGTTGTCGCCGAAGGCGGTGAGCCCGGTCGCGATGCGGGTCTGATGGCGCGCCTCGACGAGGAAGTTCAGCTCCGCCACGGTCACCTCGTACAAATCGCGGACGACCCCGACCGTGTTGGCGATCCGGGCGGGCTCCGACCATCGTTCGAGCAGCCGTGCGAGCAGCAGGGCGGCGCGCAGGTCCACGACCATCCGCCGGGCTATTCCGGGACGCTGCACCTTGAGTACCGCCTCCCGCCCGTCGGGGAGTACGCACGCGTGCACCTGCGCCACCGACCCGGCGGACAGCGGGGTGTCGTCGAAAGCGGTGAACAGGTTGCCGATCCCGGTGCCGAGTTCGCGCTCCACGACGCGGCGCGCGGTGGCCGCCGGAAACGGGCGCACATCGTCGAGACACCGCAGGCACGCCTGCGACAACTCGCGGGGAAACGCCCCCGAGGACGAGGCGATCAGCTGGCCGAGTTTCACGAACATCGGACCCAGCCGCTCGAATCCGTCCACGATCCCCTCGGCCGCCGCCGCGCGCCGCGAGATGCGCGGTGAACGCCACCCGGATGTGATTGCGTGCCAGGCGATCCGGCGCAGGGTATAACCACCCAGCACCACCGCGATGGTGACCATGCGCAGCGCCTCCACCGCCCCGAAGACGTCCAGCCGCGGCCGCTCGACGGCGAACGCCTCGGGCGGCGGCATGTGGTCGCACTCCGAAGCGGTTGCGGGCGAGGCGAATTCGGCCGTCATGCGGTTCTCGCCGCGAGATCGGCGAATTCGGACCGTATCCGGGTGCGCCACAGCTCGTAGCCGGGCGATCCCGTCGGCTCCGCGGGCGGTTCGGCCGAGGTCTCGGCCAGTGCGGCGATGGACTCCACCGAACCGCCGCACACGACATCGGCCGCCAGCTCGGTGTTCTCCGGCACGTACCGGGCGTGCTGCCTGGCCTTGATGCCCATGACCGCACCGACGGCCAGATCCGGGGCGTACTCGCCCGCCGCACGCACCAGCGTCTGCAATCGGGCGCGCGGCTGACCCCCGAGATAGGCTGCCACCACCCCCACGCCGCTCCACACATCCGCGCGCCGGTCGTCGTCGAAACTGTTGGCGGACACCGCGATCGCCTCGTAGTCACCCGCGTGGTAGAAGGCGACGGCGCGGCCGAGGCCCTGATCGAACGCACGGGGGAAGTAGTCCGGGAATCCCTCCCACGGAAAGCGCGGGGGGCGGCGCTGGTCGATGAGCCAGCGCTTCGGATCGAAGAAGGCCCGGTCGAACGCGTAGCCGTCGACCGCCAGCCAGGTCAGGTGTGCCAGCAGCGGATTCGCGTCGAACCGCGGCAGCGCACGCTGCCACAGCGCGCGCGGCAGCCGCGACATCACCAGCCCGAACCCGATGTAGGCGATCATCGAATGCGGCTCGCCGTGCCCGCGGACGAACCTCTCGGCGCGCCGGGTGCGCCCGAACGCCAGCAGATCCCGCAGCGCCAGCGCCGCGACCGCGCCCTCGTAGGCCAGGCTACGATACAGCGGATCCACCCACTCGAGCCGCGCGGCCACCTCGTCCGGATCGGCGATATCGGCGCCGTATTCGAAACCTTCCAGCACCGCGCGCGACACCCCTTCGTACCGGCGGCTCACCGCCGTGGCGGCGACCGGGAATCCGCGGACGGCGAACTTCATATCGTTCATCGACGGGGACGGCACCGGCCGGCGCGCCCCAGTCAAGGCGGGGCCCCAGGTACTAACACAATAACACGATGCCCGTGGAGGGCAACCGGAC